>QIEB01000170.1 GCA_003229495.1 Flammeovirgaceae bacterium | reverse complement strand
TGGTGCCCACCAAAAAGATCCTCTCCCTGCCCGCTAACTACCAGGTGCAATTGATACCTTCAGGATGTTGTGGTATGGCCGGGTCCTTTGGTTATGAAAAGGAACATTATGAACTGTCCATGCAAATTGGGGAATTGGTATTGTTCCCTACTGTGCGCGAATTGGACAAAGGGGTATTGATTGCAGCTCCGGGAACCAGTTGCCGGCATCAGATCATGGACGGTACCGGTAGGAAAGCCTTACACCCGGTTCAGATTCTTTGGGATGCCTTGAAGTAATGAACTGGACGACTTAGTTTTCGTTGCCCAAATAACCTGGACAGATGACGCCTAAAGTTGCAGTTCCTTGTCTAATACAAAAATTTTAACTGTCTCACGTTTAACACCGTCAAATGCCATAGCTTCTGCAGTTGATGGTAAATCCATACCGGCCATATAGGTGTCCAGATCATCAGGCTCGAAGCAAATTCCGACAGTGTTGTCTTCATGGGTGCTAAAGTGAATCGGTT
Organism: Flammeovirgaceae bacterium; assembly: GCA_003229495.1. Taxonomy (GTDB): domain Bacteria; phylum Bacteroidota; class Bacteroidia; order Cytophagales; family Cyclobacteriaceae; genus SZUA-3. The sequence goes on along the minus strand of QIEB01000170.1, from coordinate 3,440 downwards.
TGTTGATAGAATAACTTCTAAACAAGTCAACGTGGGTTCTGAACCCTTCTTCCCATTTGGTTGAATCTTCAACTTCTGCAGTTACAAATACCTTTGCCATTTTGAGTTATTTTTTAGTTTATTAAAAGGTAGTGAAATATTAGGATGATATCAATAAAGGTTGCATTAGTAGATTATTATATCAAAAAGATTAGAATCTAGTTTAGGGCAAGGCGTACTATTTTAGGTCCAGGATCTTTCCAGGATTAAGTATATTACGCGGGTCCAAGGTCATTTTCAATGTTTCCATCAGTTTGATTTCTTCTGGAGTGCGACTGATATGGAGGTAGTTTTTCTTATGAACTCCAATGCCATGTTCAGCGGATATGGAGCCTCCAATTGATGCTAATGGTCGGTAGACTGTGTGGTTAATTTGGTTGATTAATGTATCGCTCTGTTCACTTTTTCCTATTACGAAATGAATGTTACCATCCGCCACATGGCCAAAAGTAAATACTTTTTCCACCTCGGGAATTCTGAACAGATCTTTAACGATCTGATTAACTATCTCACCAATCAAAGGAATGGGTAAGCTGATGTCAAATTGTTGAGTATGCTTACACTTTGCAACCATGGGAGCTACATCTTCCCGAATGGTCCAGAAGCGGTTTATATCAGTAGCTGATTCTGCGGGAACTGCATCTTGAATTATCTTAAGTTCAAGGGCTTCTTCCAATAATCCCTGGAACCGGACGGGATCTGATTTCGGATCGCTTCCCAAGCTGTCCAGCAGCACGTAATAGTTGTACTCATAGGGCAAAGGTGGAGAAACTGAAGCTGGTGGAGTGGTCAATACCTGATAGGTGGGCGGCCACATTAATTCAAAGCTGCTCAAAGTGCCTGCCAGACCTTTGTCTATAAATTTTAAAAATGCCACCACCTGGTCATAATTATTGAGTCCAACCAGGGCACTGATTCTGGTATTGGGGGCTTCTACTAACCGAAGCACGGCCCTGGTGATTACCCCCAGGGTGCCTTCAGAACCTATGAAAAGTTGCTTTAAATCATAGGCTGAATTATCCTTTAAAAGTTTCTTCATAGAAGAAATAACCGTTCCGTCTGCTAAAACTGTTTCCAGTCCTACCACTAATTGGCGGGTCATGCCATACCGTAACACCCGTAATCCTCCGGCGTTGGTGGCAATGATCCCACCCATTTGAGCCGATCCTTTTGCTCCAAAATTCAAGGGAAATAGCAGCCCTTTTTTCTCGGCTGCCTGCTGCACGTTTTCTAAAATGGCACCAGCCTGTACAGTAATGGTCCTGCTTTCTGCGTCTACTTCCTCAATAGCATCCATTTTTTCCAATGATATCACCACCTCTTGAGATTGTGTCTCTGTACCACCAACCAGGTTGGTCAGTCCCCCATGAATAACCACTGGATGATGGTAGTCATGGCAAATGCTTAATATTTTAGCAACATCTGCAGTGCTACCGGGTAGCAGTACCGCTTTGGCCACCAGCGATTGGTCCATGTGCCATACATGGTGGTACCGTTCTTTGACTACATCTCCAGTAAGAACGTGGTTTTTTCCCAGCGCGCAGGTAAGTTTTTCAATGGTGGTGTCAATCATGGATGGGGGATAGTCTGTTGATTGCTGGTATCACCTATAGTCTTCCCGGATCGGATAAAAGACATCAATTATGTAACAATCCGTTATTGCTTTTCCGCTATGGAGGGCATTAGAGGGAATACAGGCAACTTCGTTAGGTCCCAGTGTTTGAGCTTCACCGGCAACTGTAAGTTCAAACTGTCCCTCGATCATATTTACCACTTGCTCGTGCATGTGCGAATGTTCCGGTAGGGGAGAGCCTGCTTTTATTTTCCAATGAACGAAAGTCATATTATCGGAGTGAACCATGCGGCCCAGGAAACCAGGCATTATCTCTCTTGGCTGTTGTTTTTGTAGATCAATGTGCTTCATATCGTCAAGTTTTGGTTTTTGTGGTGGCTTTGTGCGACTTGTAGGTATTTTATGGTGATTCTTGAAAATCTGCTTCACATTATCGGCCGGTGTGATCGGCGGGGTATTCAATACCACATTGTTGGCGTATTTTGTCCATCAGGCGCATCAATTGAAGGCTGTCATGATGGGACCACTTGGTGCTTTCTCTCCTCCCTTCCATTAAACACTTCATCACCTCAGCCGCCTGATAGTTGTATCCATTACCAATGAAGTCCATCACATAATCTTCGGAACCGTGTTCAGTAGTGCTGGCCAGATTCACCGGTTGATACCAGCGGTTTGGTAAATTGATTTCTCCCTGGTCACCCTCGATCCGCGCTTCTACCGGAGTAAATTCAGTTACTGTAAAATATAGATTTGCCGTTTCACCTCCCCCAAATGTCAATTTTACCCTGCAACTCTCGTCCACGCCGGTAGCGGCAAGTTTTGCATCCGATTCCACTTCGCTGGGTTCTCCAAATAAGTACAGGGCAAAAAACAAAGGATATATTCCGATGTCTAAAAGAGCGCCACCACCCAGGGCTGGGTCAAATAATCGGGAATGTCGGTCATATTCAGCTTTGAAACCAAAATCCGCCTCCAGGTGCTTAATAGCTCCAATCTTGCCAGACTCTACCAGTTCCTTTGCTCTATTAATGTTTGGGAGGAACCTGGACCAAAGGGCTTCCATTAGGAAACTGTCATTTTCCCTGGCCGCCTGGATCATGGTTTCTACCTGATAGCTGTTAATAGCCAATGGCTTTTCACACAGTACTGCCTTACCATATTTCAAACACAACAAAGTGTTTTCCATATGAAATGTATGTGGGGTAGCAATATAAATAATATCAACTTCGGGGTCCGCTGCCAATGCTTCATATGAGCCATAGCTTACCGGAGCATGGTATTGATCGGCGAACATTTTGGCTTTTACCTCATCCCTGGACCCTATTGCCTGTAATTTCGCTCCAGGCACGAATTGTAAGCCCTCGGCGAATTTATGAGCAATTTTACCGGGAGCAAGTATGCCCCAGCGATAGGTTCGGTACATGTCTATTGGAATGTTGTCTGACTAAAATACTCCTATAATCGGGAGCTTCCAAACAGCCTAGTCATTAATGGATAAAGTTGGTAAACTCAATGCGAACCAGAGTGTCATTTTTGAAATAGTAGGAAATCACCCGGTCATGATCTTTGCTGCTGACTTTCACCAGGTCCGGAAGGATCGAATACGGTTTTAATTTCTCGAAAACCGCAGCGAAATCATCTTTAGCTACCCCAATCTTCAAGCCTTTTTTAAACTTGATCGAAGCATCTGATACCACCCCATTTATAAACACGTTATCCTCAGGAGAGCGGTAAAACTTGAGTTTTACATGAGATTGAGAGATGGTTACTAAAGTATCAATTTGTTTGTTTACCAATTGATTTTCAATGGGTTCTTTTTCAATAGAAT
>QIEB01000057.1 GCA_003229495.1 Flammeovirgaceae bacterium | reverse complement strand
GTTCCTGGATTCACAAATCGGGCCCTGATGCACCCGGATCCCGGAAGGAATCTGTGCTATCAATTCGTTATTAAAAGAGCCATGGGTGTTATATATCTTATCAGAAAGCATTACAGACTTGGGAATCATTAGATCGCCGCCAGTCACCTCAGGGCTTAAACCGGCCGCACTACCCCAGCTAATTAATAGTTCAACTTCCTGAGAAATTAACAGTTGGGCAGCCAAACGGGTTTTTTCCCTGCCAATACCACTTTGACAAACTGTAATGTTACCGCTAATTTTTTCACAATGCGCCGATGAGCGTTTTTTCCCGGTTAAGGATTTCATTTCCTGGGGCAAAGGCACTATGATACCAACTTTCACACGGATCTGGTTTTGAGACCATTTGAACGGTCATTTGGTATTTCATTTCTATATCTGGCCAGGGCCCAGAGAGGAAAGTATTTGTCATAACCATGATATTTCAGGTAGAACACCTTAGGAAATCCGGGTGCGGTGAATTCAGGATCTTCCCACAACCCACCATCTTTTTGCTGGTCCAGTAAATAATGAACACCTCTTTTAATTACTTCTGAGTCTGATTCTCCTGCCGCCATCAATGCCAGTAAGGCCCAGGCCGTTTGAAAGGAGGTACTTCTAATAGCCTGGCCAGAATAAGTTGGATCATAATAGGAATAGTTGTCCTCTCCCCATCCTCCATCCGATCTTTGCTTTTTTTCCAACCAACCAACGGCTTTACGTATTCTTGGGTCGCGCTTGTCAATACCATAACATTCGAAAGCTACCAACACAGACCAGGTGCCATAAATATAATTGGTACCCCAACGGCCAAACCAGGAACCATCTGCCTCCTGCTGCTTGCTAAGGTATTCCAAAGTGTCCGTACACACGCGGCCATAGTCTGGTCGCTCCTTCAGTAACTCACCTAACAGCATCAGGCAGCGTGCGCTTACATCACTGGTAGGAGGGTCCAGTAAAGCACCGTGATCTGCGAAAGGTATTTCGTTTAGGTAATAATGGGTGTTGTCCACATCGAACGAGCCAAATCCACCATTCCTGGACTGTAAACCAACCACCCAATCTGCTGCCCGAATAATATTGTGCTGATACTTTTGCTTGCAGGAGCGAGTCATAGCATAGGCGGCAAAGGCAGTATCGTCTAAATCGGGGTAGTGATCATTTTTATACTGAAATGGCCAGCCACCACCCTTGAGTTCGGGTCTGGACATCTTCCAGTCCCCTGCCGCTTCTAGCAATTGCTCACCTTTTAACCAGTCCAGGCCTTTAGAAACAGACTCATTACCCTCGCCGGTTTCCTGCAATGCACAGACAGCCAACAAGGTATCCCAAATAGGCGAAACACACGGCTGACAAAAAGCCTCATCATTCCGGACTACTAAAAGTTTTTCAAGCGCTTTTTTTGCGTTTTTCCGGTATGGGTGATTGGCGGTATAGCCAAGCTGGCTCAAGGCCTCATATGCATTGATCATGGCAGGAAATATGGCGCCAAGACCAGACTCCCCATTGAGGCGTTCTATGATCCAGGATTCAGCTCTTTTAAGGGCTTTTTTCCTAACCCATGGGGGAATAAAACCCTCGAGACTGAATCCAATGCGCTCCAGCATCAAAACCATCTTGTTCAATTTTGAACGAGCCGGAAAATAGTTTTTTTCCTGATCAGGTGGTGTTACAAAAAGCTCCCCAATACCAGTACCGGTTGGATTGCGTGCCTTGGCTTTCAGGCTGCAAAGAACGAATAGAGGAACCATTACAGTCCTTGACCAGTAGGAGACTTTTAACAGATGGAAAGGGAACCACCTGGGGAAAAGCATAATCTCCACTGGTATAAAAGGCACACCGCGCCAGGGAATTTGCTCAAACATCGCCAGCGCGATCCTGGTAAATACGTTCGCCCTGGCAGCACCACCCATTGACAGGATCTGTTCTTTTGCACTAACCATATGAGGTGCTGAGGTGCTGTCACCGGCCAATTTCAATGCATAATAGGCTTTTACCGTACAGCTAATATCGGTGTTACCTCCGTAGAAAAGGGGCCATCCACCTTGGGTATTCTGTTTGGAGCGAATGTAGCGAGCGAATTTTTGCTGCAGCAGTACATCAATTTCATCCATGAAATGCATCATCATGATGTATTCCGAGGGTATTGTGCAGTCTGCCTCTAAATGGTAGGACCAAAACCCTTCCGGAGCCTGAGTTGCTATTAGTGCTTCCTTTGCATCTTCAACCGATTGGTCCAGGATCTGATGCCATGTTTGTGAAGGACGCGTACTATATAAGCCCGGAGAGGGGAATTCCATGGTTTGTTAATTAGTTTGGGTGAAGATAGGTTTTACATGACTTGGGGTCAAGTTTCTCTGGATTTCACAGCAGACACCTTTGGAAGGTCCCGACTTAACCATTTAAATAAGAGCTTCAACAAGGCATCATGTTTTACCGTGAGTTTGGTAACAGCAACCGTTGCTTTTACACTTTTGCGGGAGATCTTTACCTGATCCCCAGCTGTAAATCCTAAATTCCCATTAATCTTACCTAAGGTCAACATTGCCATTCCCAGGGCCCACAAGCAAAACTCCCTAATTCCTTTCTCATGGGCCGGGATCATTAAAGTATATCTGAGGGCGTTTTCCAGGTGTGCATGAGCGATTCCAACCAGGTGGTTCAGACCATTCTGAAACTTCTTGTTGCCCACAAGCTTTTCCAGGTGACTCAATTCTAATCCCTCTTGCTCAAAAAGGTCTTTAGGCAGCCAGCATGCCGATCGCGCCTGGTCGTCCCAAATATCTTTCAGGATATTAGTCATTTGTAGTCCCTGCCCAAATGATCTGGACAATTGGAAAAGATTATCTCTGTTTTTGGCTATCTCCGGGGAATAGAGGCAAAAGAGCTCCGTAAGCATTTCTCCCACTACTCCCGCTACATAGTAGCAATACAAATCCATTTCAGCCTGATCTTTCAGGCCATCCCCGTTTGAATGTTCTTGAAAATGTACCATACCCTCCGACATGACCCGTACACAACGCACCAGGCTTTGTTGCTGATCCGGGTCAAACTTTTGAGTGATGGACACTACCCTGTCAAGATGATTGATTAACTGATGTTCTGCAGGTATGGTATGTTTAGAAAGTAAGGGTGCCAGTTGCTCTGTCAGTTGGTGGGCGTCACTTTGCCCAAGTAGGATTTCTAAAAAATGAGCACTAAATATTTTTTTCTGTTCAGGATCTAACTGCGGTTCATCTTCGATGGTATCTATAATACGGCATAATAAGTAAGCATTTGAAACCACATCTCTTAAACCTACTGGAAGTTGTGGAATGGTCAGGGCAAAAGTACGTGAAACCCCCTGAAGCATGGCTGCCTGGAAATCACGGTCATCAAGTCCTCGATGGGAACTATGCACCCATGCCTCATGTTCTGTGGTGGTATCACGGAGGGCGGCGTGATCTTTCTGAGAATTGGAGTTTTTGGTGGTGGTTTGTTTCACGGAATAAAATTCTCAATAATCCAACATCCTTTGTTATATTTAGGTTCAGTATAAATTTTATCCAATATACTTATGCAGGTCAAGCTTGCCAAACCAAGAAGTTTTTGTGCGGGTGTAGTCAGGGCAATAGATATAGTAGAGAGGTCCCTTGAAATTTACGGACCACCGGTATACGTACTTCATGAAATTGTACACAATCATTACGTAGTTAACCAACTGAAGCAAAAAGGGGCGGTATTTGTGGAGTCACTTAACGACATTCCACGGGGGGAGAAGGTGGTATTCAGTGCCCACGGAGTAGCAAAGCATAGAATGAACGACGCAGCTCAATTGGGTCTGGAAGTTATGGATGCTACTTGTCCACTGGTAACCAAAGTACATCACGAAGTTCGAAGATACGCCAGAGAAGGTAAGGAGGTGATACTGATCGGACATGCTGGTCATGTTGAGGTTATTGGTACC
>QIEB01000403.1 GCA_003229495.1 Flammeovirgaceae bacterium | reverse complement strand
TTATTTTGGAGGAAACCCGTATTTATAAGATATATCAAGCTGCCATGAAACCCCTGCTGGAAACAGCTTGGAAACGATGGCTTTTCATTGGCTCTATCACGGTGTTCCTTTTTGCCTCGTTTTTACTGCTTTATTTCAAAATGGTAGCAGTCAAAATGCTGCCTTTTGATAATAAGAATGAATTTCAGGTGGTAATTGACATGCCGGAAAGCACTACCCTTGAAAATACCGCAGCAGTTGCACGTGAGATCGGAGCGTTCTTGAAAGACCAACCCGAAGTGACACATTATCAGTCATATGTTGGCACCGCTTCACCCATTAATTTCAATGGCTTGGTCCGGCATTATGATTTAAGGGCCCAGGCAAATATGGCTGACATCCAGGTAAATCTTCTGCCAAAGGATGAACGCAGTTTGCAAAGTCATGCCATTGCTAAAAGCTACCGGCCAGGTATTCAGAAAATTGCTGCGAAATACCAGGCCAATGTAAAAATAGTTGAAGTACCCCCTGGCCCTCCGGTAATCTCCACCATCGTGGCGGAAATCTATGGTGATGATCTGGAATCTCAGGTAAAATTAGCCAGCCAGGTGAAAGCGCTGTTAGCTACCGTGGATGATGTGGTGGATGTAGACTGGATGGTGGAAGACGACCAGGTGGAGTACAAATTCAAGATAGATAAAGAAAGGGCCATACTGGAAGGAGTATCTCCTCCTCAAGCCATGGAAGCTTTACAAATAGCAGTGGCAGGGAGTACAGTGTCTTATCTTAACCAGGAGACAGAAGTGTCACCTGTCCATATCAGATTGCGCCTGGACGAAAAAGAACGATCCACAATCTACGACCTGAAAAAAATCAACCTGCGCTCGCAAACCGGGAATATGGTGGCCTTGGGAGATATTTCCAAAGTAACACGGAGGATGGAAGACAAAAGTATTTTCCATAAGAATCAAAAAAGAGTAGTATATGTAATGGCGGATGTAGCAGGAAAGCTGGAGAGCCCGGTTTATGCCATCATGGAGGCTTCCGAACGATTGAAAGAAATTGACATCCCTGTTGGATATGAATTGAATGAATATTTTACCTCACAACCCTTCATGGAGCAGGATTTCGGTATCAAATGGGATGGTGAGTGGCATATCACCTATGAAGTCTTTCGAGACCTGGGCAGCGCCTTTGCTGTGGTGCTGGTAATAATTTATTTACTGATCGTCAGTTGGTTTCAAAATTTCCGGGTGCCTTTTGTGATGATGATCGCCATTCCACTTTCTTTGGGGGGCATACTTCTGGGCCATTGGTTAATGGGTGCTTTTTTTACAGCCACTTCAATGATAGGAATGATTGCACTTGCAGGCATAATGGTACGTAATTCCATCCTTTTGATCGATTTTATCAATCTGCGTATGAAGGAAGGAGTGCCCTTGAAAATCGCAATAATTGAGGCGGGAGCAGTGCGTACAACACCGATCCTGTTGACCGCCGGTACAGTAGTGATCGGTGCTTTCGTAATGCTTTTCGACCCGGTTTTTCAAGGACTGGCCATATCCCTGATGGGTGGTTCCATAGCCTCCACCGCCTTGACACTTATGATCGTTCCACTGGTCTATTATCTAACTGAAAGAGGGAAACACAATAAACAATTGAAAGACAATGCTGAGGGAGATAAAGTATGATTGGATATTGTCCGTACATACATTAATTTAAACTTAACTATTTAAAGAAATGAGATCAAGAATTGTAAGATTTGTAGCAGGCGCTTTGGTGCTGATAGGATTGGTACTGGGTTATTTTGTCAATGAGTATTGGTTTATCCTTACCGCGTTTGTGGGTGTTAACCTGTTTCAGTCTTCCATGACTAAATGGTGCCTTTTGGAGGATATTTTAACGAGTAGCGGTATCAAAGACTAGCCCGCTTCTTTTAAGCCTCGGCGTGGCCTGCATCGGATTTTGCGTGTAAAACTGCGCCTATTGCCCCACCTGCAATTGCGGTCATTACCGTACCAATCACCACATCCATCAATGTGGCTGATAAGTTAAGTATATTGCTGGTGCCAAAACCGATCAAGTCCCAACTTAGAGTCATTAGCAAACCTATAGCTGTACCAGCTCTGAGCCCGCTCATGAAAGTACTGATGTGGGCCCATTTGAGGAATATGTAAGCCAACAGTCCTGCTCCGGCAAGATTACCCAGGATTAATGACCACCAAATCAGGTCATCAGTTTTGAACACCCCGGTTGCGCTCCCAAGATTTGATTCAAAATATTCCACAAATAGCACTCCGTAGAATAAATATCCCAAAATGAAATAAGTAATTCCGCCAGCCACGGTTCCGATTAGAAATTTCTTGGTGTCCATTATATTAAGGTTTTGGTTTAGAAACATAATATAACTAATTGAAAATGAATTAAAAACAAACCTTTTATGAATTTGATATAAAGCTTGTTTCCGCCGCTGGACTATGCTATTGGATTTCTTTTATTACATTGGGACTTATTTCAAAAATGGAAAACGCACTGGACCCTTACCGTTTTAGGATTCAATCGGTAGACCTGCTTAGAGGTATCGTGATGATCATTATGGCCCTTGATCATGTTAGGTTCTTTATGGGACCCACCTCTTTTGCTCCGGAAGATCCCACCCAAACCACAGTGCTGCTTTTCTTTACCCGTTGGATAACTCACTTCTGTGCCCCCGCATTCGTATTTCTGGCAGGTACCAGCACCTTTTTATATGCTCGTAATACCAATTGCGACCTTCAAACGCTTAGGAATTTCCTATTTACCCGCGGATTGTGGATTATTTTTGTGGAAATTTTCTTACTGAACCTGGTGTTACAGTTCCTGCCCTACCAGTTTGTGACCTTACAGGTTTTGTGGGTCATAGGATGGTCCATGATCCTGCTGTCTGGTTTGATCTACCTGCCCCGCTCCATGATTTTGCTGTTTGGATTGACTTTGGTATTTGGCCACAATCTGTTGGACTATATATTCGCATATGGCGAAGGAGGCTGGCTATATGTCTTATTACACCAAAAGCATATGTTCATGACCAGGCCCTTACCGATTTTTGTATATTATCCTTTGGTTCCGTGGCCTGGAATCATGGCTTTAGGATATCTGTTTGGTCGATTATTGGTATTGTCAACACCCCATAGAAATGCGCAGATCTGGACGGTGGGACTAATTGGAATAGTATTGTTCCTGGTTTTAAGAGCGGTCAATTATTATGGGGATCCCGTTCCCTGGGAAACTCAGGAGCGTGGACCCATATACACCTTTCTAAGTTTTCTCAACACCGAAAAATACCCCCCTTCCCTATTGTTTATACTTATGACTTTAGGGCCAAGTGTACTGATGATTCCCTGGCTTGAAAAATGGCAGGGTTGGAAAGTAAAATTTATTAGCGTGTTTGGAAGGGTACCTTTCTTCTTCTACTTGTTACACTTTACTATTGCACATGTTATTGCCATAATTTGGTCTCAGTGGCGTTTTGGCACCAGTGAATGGTGGTTGGGACCGTCGTCCGGGTTTCCGGAAGGCTATCAGCCTGACCTGGCAGTGGTTTTTGCAATTTGGCCTTTAGTAATCCTTATTTGTTATCCGCTATGTCTATGGTTTGCTAATTATAAAAAAGCCCATAAAGAGTACTGGTGGTTAAGCTACCTATAAAAAATAAGGCCAGGCCTACTCGAGACCCGACCTATCTTCAACCAGCTATGAACCTAAATATTTCTTTATTTCGGAGCAAATGGCCCTAACTTTGGACTATCATGCTCAAAATCGCTTGTATTGATTAAATTATATTATTACTTAACTTAGTGCAATTTAGTATAAATACAAAGTAGTGCTAAATAGTAACCCCCTTATATAAATAATTTCACCCTGTGGTCCTGTAGATACTTGATCTACAAAGTTTTACACAAAAAAACCCCGCTAGGTGGCGGGGCTAAATTAATATGAATGAGTGTTAAT
>QIEB01000038.1 GCA_003229495.1 Flammeovirgaceae bacterium | reverse complement strand
TTGGCATACAGTTATTGGATCTTTATGTTTAGTGTGGCACTGCTATTGTGGTACAATTATCGCAAGCAGAAGAACCAGTAATAAATGGACTAAATGACCTGAATTTTTCTTATTTTCCAACAAATGTCAAGTCAAACGCTATAAATTGATGGACTTTAACAATATTTCCATTGTGTTGGTGTCATTGCTGTTTTCAGCCATTTTCTCAGGGGTAGAGATCGCATTCGTTTCTTCCGACAAATTGCACATCGAATTACTAGGCCATCAAGGTACACTTACTGGAAAAATTCTCTCCAGATTTTCCAAAAAGCCCAATCGTTTTATTGCCACCACTTTAGTCGGTAATACCGTGGCACTGGTCATATATGGTATTTTCATGGCGGGCATCTTGGAACCCATGTTACACAGTACATTGCCAGAGGCTTTTAATAACAATGGTTTTATTCTGCTTGCTCAAACCCTGGGCGCTACCCTGGTGGTCCTTGTTACTGCAGAATTTACCCCCAAAAGCCTTTTTCTTCTGAATCCACATAGAATGTTGAAAATATTCGCCTTGCCTATGCAATTGATCTATTGGCTAATGCAGCCGGTAGTATTTGTGGTGATGATCCTATCGAAATTTATGATAGTTAAAGTGTTGAGATTGGAGTATTCTGAGGACAAGCCTGTATTTGGATTAACAGACCTAAATAACTATCTGCACAGACTGCAGGAGAATGCTGCCGACGTCCAGGTAGAGGTAGACACTAAAATATTTAGTAATGCCCTGGAATTTAAAGCTGTAAAAGTGAGGGAGTGTATGATCCCACGAACTGAAATCGTTGCAGTGGACATCGAAGACGGAATAAAGGAGTTAAAGAAGGCCTTTATAGATAGTGGCCATTCTAAGATACTTATCTATAAAGCAACCATTGACGATATTATTGGCTATTGTAGTTCTCAGGAACTATTTAGGAAGCCCCGGTCTATATCAGATATATTAACCCCAATAATAATTGTACCAGAGACGCTGTTGGCCAATGAACTAATGATACAATTCATAAATGACCGTAAAAGCCTGGCCTTGGTGGTGGATGAATTTGGCGGAACTTCGGGAATTGTTAGCATTGAAGACATTATTGAGGAAATCTTTGGAGAGATTCAGGACGAACATGACGACGAGGACCTGGTGGAACAAAAGTTGTCTGACAACACCTATTTGCTAAGCGCACGGCATGAGATTGATTATTTAAATGAAAAATACCTCTGGAATATACCAGAAGGGGACTATGATACACTTGGAGGCTATATCCTATCGGTAAATGAAGACATACCAGACTTAAACCAGATCATTGAAATTCCTCCCTTTAACTTTACCATTACCTCTATACAGGAGACCCGAATTGATGTAGTTAGAATGTCCATAAAGCGCAATTTGCAGTCAGTTTAAGTTTCCTGGCAATCCTTTGATTATGACTTATTATGTGGTTAATTTTGCCGTTCTCTATTAAAACGGAATTATGGCATTGATTAATAAATTAAGGAATAAGATGGGCACCGCAATCGTAGTAGCGGTGGGGTTTGCCATCATTTCCTTCGTTCTGGCGGATTTGCTGGGACCAAGCTCAGCACTTTTTGGAGGACGAAATAATAGTGTAGGTGAAATAGCTGGTCAGACCATTATGGCACCGGAATATCAGGGCACCATTGAAGTGTTGTCCGACAAGTTTGCCATGAGGAATGGTAGGCGTCCATCAGATGTTGAAAGCAACACATTGCGAGAACAAGCTTGGGAAAAGTTGATTTCTGATATTGCTTTCACTGAGCAGTTCAGGAGTCTAGGTATCGTGGTCACCGATGAAGAAGAAGTCGACATGGTACAGGGGAAAAACATACACCCGGATTTGGTGGCAGCATTTACTAACCCTGAAACAGGTGAGTTTGACAAAATAAGTATTGTTCAGTTCCTCAGTAATCTGAGTAACCTACCTGTTCAAAATCAGGCTATGTGGTATAGTATGGAGGAGGATATAATAGCCGGACGCCGAAGAATCAAATACGATAATCTCTTGGTTAAGTCAAGTTACGCCAGCCTGGAGGAATCCAAAAGACTATATGAAGAACAAACTACGGTTGCGGAGCTGAAGTATCTGTATGTTCCTTATTATGCCGTAAGTGATTCCATGGTAACGGTTACCGATTCCGAATTGCGATCTTATCTGGATGATCATGCTTCTGAATTTGAAGTGGAGGAAAGCAGATCCATGAAATATGTAACTTTCCCGATTCTTCCGTCGGGAACAGATAGTGCCGATTTTCAACAGGAGTTAATTAACCTGCGTGAAGAGTTCTCAACCATCACTGATGATTCAATTTATGCAAGAGCAAATACTGAGTTTGGTACGGGATTCGATCAATTTTCCGTAGATGCCCTACCACAAATTTTGCAAGAGGAATATTCATACCTAGCCCCAGGCTCGATTTACGGCCCCTTCACCGGGAACGGGTACTATAATCTCTATAAGATCTCAGAGGAAGTGGAAGATACTATTTATGCCGCCCGGGCCAGGCATATTCTATTTAAAGGAACCGATGACAGTAAGGAATCTAAGACTGAGACCCGAACTCAAGCTCTTGAGGTTTTGCGACAGATCAAAAATGGAGCTGATTTCGCGGAAATGGCTCAACAATATGGGACTGATGGAACCTCGACCAGAGGGGGAGACCTAGGATGGTTCAGGACAGGTGCAATGGTAGCGCCTTTTCAGGAGGCCGTATTTTCTGCAACTACACCGGGGCTTTTAATAGACCTGGTTGAGACGGACTTTGGATATCATATAATCGATGTCACTAATATGAAAACCAAAAAAGCTTTTAAAATAGCTACTATCAGTAGGTTATTGGTGCCCAGTGACAATACCCGCGACGAGGCCTTTAGAAAAGCAGATTTCTTTGCCGGCACCAGTGAAAACCTCAGGGAGTTTGATGAAAATGCCCAGAAGGACAACATCCTGATACAGGAGGCTCCAAATATCGACAAAAATGCCAGGAGGTTTGGCACTTTGGGAAATGCCCGATCTGTAATAAGCTGGTTGTACCGGGATGCCAAAATCGGCAAGGTATCGGGTGTATATGAGGTTGAAGAGAGTTATGTAGTAGCTGTCATGACAGGGTTTTCAGAAAAAGGCACCGCTTCAATAGATGATATTCGAAATGAGCTTACGGTTAAAGTAAAGGACCAAAAGAAGGTACAAATTATCATAGAAAAGTTAAAAAACGCCGAGGGTGATCTCGATGCTAAAGCTGCAGTTTATGGAACCGATGCCAGTATCTACAATACTAGTGACCTAAAGTTGAATGGTACCTAATGTTGGGTTTGCGCCGGAGGCGGTAGGTAAAGTCTTTGCTTTGGAAAGTGGAGAAAGAAGTGAGCCATTCGGTTCTGAAAACGGGGTGTTAGTACTGGAAATGATATCCATAACACCAGCTCCACAAATAGCAGATTACTCACTATATAAGCAGCAATTGATGCAACAGTATGAAAACCGTATAGCGTTTAACATTGTTAGCGCAGTGAAGGAGTATGCAGATATTGAGGATCGCAGATATAAGTTCTTCTGATTCTAAATCATAATTAATAATATGGACTTTACTGAGTCCAGAGAAGAGTTTATGCAAATGTTGGATCAGGAGCATCAATGGCCTACCTGGTACATGTTTAAGTTCATTGCTCCCAGTAGCAAGGAAGATTTGGTAGTGGCGCTTTTCCCTGATGGACAGGCTACTGTTAAGGCGTCCTCTAAGGGTAAATACCGCAGTGTCACAGCTAAAATAATGATGGTTTCAGCCCAGGAGGTTCTTGATATTTATGATAAGGCTTATCATATTGATGGTGTATTAGCCTTATAAGTCATGTGGAAAGAAGAAAACAATAAGCTCAAGCGCATTTTTGAATTCAGGAACTTCGTTGAAGCTTTTGGTTTCATGAGTAAAGTGGCCATTCTTGCTGAGAAAATGAATCACCATCCCAACTGGAGCAATATTTATCATACAGTAACCATCGAATTGAGCACGCACGATCAGGGTGATATTGTCACTGAACGAGATCACAAACTTGCGGCAGCCATTGATGAATTATTGAGTTAATTTTAAACATAGCTGTCATTTAGAATTAACAGGGTATGCTTATCTTTAAGCATGCAGATACCCGCCAAACTTTATTTGGTTCCCACTCCGATAGGGAATTTGAGTGACATTACCATGCGGGCACTGGAAATTCTGAAGGAGGTGGATACCATACTTGCTGAGGATACCAGAACCTCGTCAAAACTCCTTCGGCATTACCAAATTAATAGTACTTCAGAAAGCTTCCATGCATTCAATGAACACAAAAAGCTGAACTCGTTAATCGAGCGTCTTAGGCAGGGTGAAACCATGGCCCTGATCAGTGATGCCGGTACACCTGCAATTTCCGATCCTGGGTTTTTGTTGGTAAGGGCCTGCAATGAGCATCAGATTCCTGTTGAATGCTTGCCTGGTGCAACTGCGCTGATCCCTGCCCTGGTAAATTCGGGCCTTCCCAGCGATCGTTTTGTATTTGAGGGATTCCTGCCACCAAAAAAGGGTAGAAAAACCCGGCTTGAAGAGATCAAGAAAGAATCAAAAACGGTAATATTGTACGAATCTCCTCATCGGCTGTTGAAAACTTTGGAGCAATTGGGAGAACTGCTTGGGAATGATCGCCAAGCCTCTATTTCCAGAGAATTAACCAAACTACATGAGGAAACCATCAATGGTTCTTTGGAAGAGCTTTTAAATTATTTTAGACATAACACATTAAAAGGTGAGCTGGTTATTGTCATTGCAGGTGAGTAGAATACCGGTAAATGGATTTACAATTTGGAGCGCATCCACATTAACAGGACTACTGTTGTGGCTGGCATGGCCGGTAAGCCCGGCGGCCCCAATTCTATTTGTAGCCTGGATACCTCTTTTATGGATCGAGGAACAATTATCAACTAAGCGTTCAGGGCTTAAGTTCTTTATTTTGGTATGGTGGGCCTGTCTCGTTTGGAATATTGGAACTACCTGGTGGTTGTATTATTCCACCGCAGCAGGAAGTGTGGTAGCCATTGCAGCCAATGCTCTATTAATGAGTATCCCATGGATATTGTTCCGATATACTAAAAGACTGGCCGGTGCACCCTGGGGATATCTTTGTTTGGTACTGTACTGGTGTACCTTTGAGTATATTCATCTGAATTGGGAAATATCCTGGCCCTGGCTAACCCTGGGGAATGGGCTTGCCATGTATCCTGAATGGATCCAGTGGTATGAATATACCGGAGTGTTTGGTGGTACTATTTGGATTTTGTTGATTAATCTTGGTTTTTATCATATACTGACTAACCAGGATGGTACTCATCGAGTGTATACAATTACCACTTGGTTGGCGCTGCTACTGCCCATATTTATATCGTATTCCATCTATTTTAATTATGAGGAGAGCGGTCCGGCTGTTGAGATTGTAGTGGTCCAGCCAAATATTGATCCTTATACAGAAAAATTTATTGACAGTGATAATTTCATCAAGTTTGATCAGCAGGTGGACCGTTTTGTACAATTATCGAGGCAGGAGATTACAGATTCTACTGCTTTTCTCCTGTGGCCAGAATCAGCAATAGATGGCGGATTCGAGGAGTCCTCACTGCTGGCTTATAAAATCACATCGGAAAGTAGGGCCCTTCAGGCGGAGGATCTCAAATCTATTGAGAAGATTCGCAGCTTTAAGCTAAGCCAGCCACAATTATCTTTGCTTACAGGTCTAACCAGTTATTCTGTATACAACAGTGAATCAGCAGCTACTCCCACCGCCAGAAAAAGTGGTGATGTGTATTATGATTTATTTAATACCGCTTACTTTCTAGGTGACGATGGTAGCTTCAAGACTTACCACAAGTCTAAGTTGGTGCCGGGCCCGGAGACCGTGCCCTATCCGAAGGTTTTCGGGTTCCTGTCTGATCTATTGGTGGATTTTGGTGGCACTGGTGGTCAAATGGGTAAACAAAGTGAGCGTACGGTGTTTTTTAACCGAAATGGCGTAGGGTTGGCACCCGCCATTTGCTACGAGTCTATTTATGGTGACTTCATGGCCAGGTATGTACGTAATGGAGCTCAGTTTATTGGAATAATCACCAACGACGGGTGGTGGCAGGACTCTCCACAACACAAACAGCACCTGCATTACGCGGTGTTACGGGCAATTGAAAATAGGAGAAGCATAGCTAGATCCGCCAATACTGGAATAACCGCGTTTATAAGTCAAAAAGGAGAGATTCTTCAACCCACCGAATTTTGGGAGCAAGCAGTGATTAAGGCAAAACTCCAGGCCAATACTACCAAGACTTTTTACACCAAATATGGTGATTATCTTGGGAAAACTGCTGTATGGTTATCAGTATTAGTATTTTTAGCGGCTTGGGTTAAGAGTCGTATAACGAAGTGAACAAATGGATCTACAAAAACTTCTTCCAAAGGTAATTACCATAGTCAAACAGGGTGGAGACTTTATCCGAAAGGAGCAAGCATCTTTTAGCTTAGAGCGAATTGAATTTAAAGGCCCCAACGATTTGGTCTCTTACGTTGATCGCGAGGCGGAGAAGATACTGGTCTCAGGATTACAGGAGCTATTGCCCGAGGCAGGATTCATTACGGAAGAGGGTACTGTTCCTCAAGACAATGCGCCAATCCAATGGGTGATAGACCCCCTGGATGGGACCACCAATTTTGTTCATGGCATACCTTATTTTTCTGTTAGCGTTGCCCTGTTGTCAAAGGGAGAACTGCTACTGGGTGTGGTCTATGAGATCAACCGGGATGAGTGCTTTTACGCGCTGCAGAATGGCAAGTCTTACTGCAATGAAAAGGAGATTAGCGTATATTCATCTTCCACTCTTAGTGATAGCGTGGTAGTGTCCGGGTTCCCCCATTTGCTATTTGAAAAGTTAGATATCTACCAGGAAATTGTGACCAGTTTAATTCAACAAACTCAAGGGATGAGGCGTCTGGGAAGCGCAGCTGCCGATTTGGCGTATGTTGCCTGTGGCAGGGTTTCCTGTTTCTTTGAGCCTAATCTTAAGTCCTATGATGTTGCCGCCGGCGCCCTAATTGTACAACAGGCCGGTGGCATGGTCACTGATTTTCAGGGAGGTAACAACTACCTGTTTGGAGGTGAGATTATCGCTGCCAATGGTGTACACCCGGATGTACTAAAAATAATCCAGTCCCACTGGCGGTGACCCATACTAAATGATTGAGGGACTGTTCAATGACCGAGGGACTGAAGGACTGAATGTTTCCGGACAAATGTTCAATTGATCTGCTGTTCCTAATCCCCTAACACCCCAACACCCCAACACCCTAACACCCTAACACCCCAACACCCTAACACCCTAACACCCTAACACCCTCGTCCCTAACACCCTCGTCCCTAACACCCTCGTCCCTAACACCCTCGTGTGGACCTGCTACATTTGACTGGACAGTAAGTTAAGCACATAATCAATTAACTTACCATTATGAAAAGAGAAAGAAGATCCTATGACAAGGA
>QIEB01000545.1 GCA_003229495.1 Flammeovirgaceae bacterium | reverse complement strand
AAGAAGCTTCAATTCTCCCATTTCTGAGGGAGTTAACCAATCTTCATACCCCTTACCACAAGCTTGCTTCCAAAGTCTACTGCCATCATGGAGACCAGGAAAAACCACGGGCTAATTCAATTGGTACTGTGCAGATTGACAATTTGTAGACTCAATCTTGGGCATTCCAGGATACCAGCGGTTAAATGTGTCTCTCAGATCATCATTCAATGTTTGTGTCCTGACTTGTAACATCTGGTGTGCTCCCTTTTTTGTCCAGCGCATCTGCTGCTTTTTTGCCATACGTCTACTGACAACTTCGTTTACAGTTGACTCAACAAAAGCAGTGGAAATTGTATCACCGTAGAAGTAGCGGTCCCTATAATTAGGGATAAGTTCTTGATTGTTTTTTATATAGATTATAAACTCATCAACCGCCTTATCGAGTTTTTTGACACGTTTGTCAGTTGGAGCCTCCTCTTCATATTCATATAGATAAATATCTTCCTGGATATCATCAAGCACTTGCAGTGCCCGAAAGACATTGCCGTGCCATAGATACCACTTGACTCTTTCAAGATTTTTTTCTATATCTATATCCTCAAATTGTTCATTAGAGGGCAATCCTTTGGCCATCTGTTTCATGACCGTAATCCGCATAGTAACATGAAACCAGTCCAAAATGTGTTCTGCCTGGGGGCTCATGTAAAGTTGTAAGTTTCGAACTGTTTCACCACCATCTGAAAGAAATGTGATATCCTGATTAAACTGTAATCCCTGGGCTTTCAACATTTCAAATAATCTTCGCTTGGGTTTCTTGTCATAATTGGCAACAAATCCAAAACGTTTCGATTCACTTCCATTTTGCATGCTCTTACCAACAATCACTTCAAACCAACCTGCCTTTCGGTTATCTCCGTCTCTAGCATGGACATAGCCACCGTCAATCCCCACTGTTAACGGTTCATCAGGTTCTGGCAAGTTTTCCCAGTCGCGCTCACATCCTTCGATAAACATAAACTGTTCATCTCCTAACTCGCTTTCGATCCGTTCGGCCACCTTATGGCTGTTCAATCGGACTGTTGTGGTATTAGTACTAAGCGGTAAGACTTCCTCAAGTAAATCAACGGTCATGCCGTATGACATGAGTGATGACCACTTGGTTTGAAGATAGAGCAATTCAGGAGCTGTTCGTTCAGGCAACTTTTCCGCTAAAGGACTGAAACTCTTCTTAGTTTGTGGTTGGCAGGAACACGTGTAAAACCTGGGACTTGTCAATTTCAGGTTACCAAAAAGACTTCGAAAGGGAATCTTGGGTTTTTCTTTTTGAGAGTGCTCCCTTCCACAGAGAGAGCAATTGCGTTGCTGGTCGATATATTCTTCCACCTGATATGTAACCATGGTTTCCTGAACCTTAGCCAGCAATTCCTTGCCCTCATTCAGAGTCAGCCCAAGCGATTCAGGTAAAAGATCCTCTCTCTTAAAACTGAAAACCTCTTTAACAACTGATGCCTTATTGCCCTCGTATTCAATAATTATTTTCATCTTCATATCTTCCCCCCTTTATTCATACATCCAGGCTTCGTCTCCTGTGGCATATTGCTTTAGTCTATAATTTATAGCACGCCGATCAAACCGCTCAGCATTGGACCAGTACTTTAATGAAAGAAATTCTTCATAATAATCGTCTATATCTCCTCCTTCATCCAAAATTTCCAGCACCCGCTCGGCTATATACCAATTAGAATATTTTTGTTTGAGTGTCATAAATCTCCAAGATCCTCCACAATCCTCTGGTGGAGCCTGCCTGCTGCCACCAATGCACACTGGATATGTTTTTCTCGAACCAAACGGTATGCATTTTTCAACACGGATTTCATGCACCCAATGGTCAAAGAAATTATATTCATAGATAAATCGCTGATTCTCTCGGAACTGGAACTTTTCAAGCAACACCTTGTCAGGATTATCAGAAAAGCATATGCCGCAATCCTTTTGGATACCATAGTGTTTGGCACGAATGGAAAACTGGTGCAGGTATGAGTCAGACCATCCCATTGCAATTTGGATAGTATAATGTAGGTCGGTAATAGAGCTGTCGCTACGGACAAGGATCCGTCGCCAGATGGCGGGACTTATATTTCTCAGCCATATCCGCAACTGGTAAATCTCAATTGAAGTGCTCTCTGAAGTTTTATCTGAATGATTATTGATACGTGACATATATCTAAATTCCTAAATATGATGTCAAAAAGTATTGATAATTTTGTATAAGGCGGAGTCTATAGTAGGTTGAATGTCTTCAAATTATAAAGCGAGGATGGTAAGTGATGTCTGGATTGATTGTTTTGCTCCGCATCATGCTAAAAGCCAATCTATTTCAAATAATTATACCATACTGAGAAAGGTTGCAGTATAATCAATTTTGTTAATAATTTTCCAGCCCGTGGTTTTTCCTGGTCTCCAAATGTGGCCTATAATCCTATTGCCTTGCTAAGATTCTTTATAACCCTCTGGAAATCTTGTTTTGAGATGGTTCCCAATCTGCGAGTTATCATATTGCTTTTTATTGTCCGAATAATTCCTGTAACTAAAGATGGATGGATTAACCCTGCTTCTTTCCATTGATCTATTTTGGTATCGCCGAATAACACTCTCTTTATATTGCTTGTGATAGCCGCAACAATTACTTCCTCTCGACTTTTATGATAATTATTACAACTTATTATTAAGGCCGGCCTTTTCTTAAAACCAGATCCTTCAGAAAATCTGAACTCAACAAGAACTATATTTGTCTGTTTATAACTTATCATATCCGGAATCCTTTTCATTATCCCATAATTCCTTCAAAACAGGATCTCGGTCTAAATCCATGGTCAAAGCTGATAATTCTTTCCTCTCTTCCTCGCGCCACAAACGTTCTCGTACACTCTCTAGGACATATTCACGAATTGTTTGCCCATGAAGAGCAGCGTATGCTTTTATCCGTTTGTGCTCATTAGGAAGCACATCAATACTTAATCGATTCCGTTGTGTATTTGTTTTTACCATATTGCTTACCTCCTTACATTAACTATATTATATTTCAGTAAATGTGTCAATACACAAATACACAAATGTTAATCGGGTGCAATTAAAAGTGGTAGTAATTACTGAGTTGGTAAAATCCCCCTAAATCCCTTTTTCCAAGTTGAAAATATTCTGGTTCATCAGCAAAATCTTTATATCCATAATATTGTTTTATATCATTTGCATGTTCTTCATGTGTTTTGGAACGTTTCATATAACGAGGCAAGCATGATATATCTGAAATATTCAATTGTTTCCCTATGTAACCAGTAATTATTGAAGGTATGTCTATTGGATTAGCTAAAAAAGTTCCCAGAAATCTTACGGTGCATAACTGGATTGCAAATCCGAGCCGGTTATGATCACCCCGCTTACGGTTAATCATTACACGATCCGTATCATCGAGATGAAAATAACGGGCTAACTGTAAGTCTGATGGCTCCTCTGTAAACCGTCCATATTTCCGTTCTTGCTCTTTTGATAAAAAATTAACAGGCATAAAAATTCCTTTTACATGTGCCAGAAAAACGTCCGTTTTTCTTGTTATGGCTTTAAATGGGTTTAAACATACAAAAAACCACAATAAAACCCATTGAAAAAAGAAGGTTCTTGCCATGAGGTGCCATTGTCATCCCTAACTATCTGTATTCAAAGTCTTTCATCAGTCACTTTTTCTGACCAAAAATGTTTTGTTTTGTACTTTTTTTGTTTAACTGGCTGTGATTATTAGCAGCTTTAATATTTATATAAATCAGATATACCTTAAAAAAAACAATAAGTTGATGGTAAGCACTCTTTTTTAACAATTAGAGATTTTCTGTGCGATCCCGACACATTGCGGGCCGTGACACGAACCTTCACACTAGTGTAGCGTTTCACTAAAACGTCTACAAATGATTTACCACAAAGACACGAAGAACACAAAGGTTTAATTTATTGTTT
>QIEB01000574.1 GCA_003229495.1 Flammeovirgaceae bacterium | reverse complement strand
ATCGCGGATTCTATATTAAACCTCACCTTATTAAGGCAATTGGAGATTATGACCAACCTCTACCTGAATACCAGGTGAAACACTATACTACAGTAGATTCTAAGTTTTTTGATGTAGCCGTTGAAGCCATGGCTGAGGTAGTGAGGAGCGGAACCGGCCAATACAGGGCCAAACTTCCAGACATTGAAGTTTGTGGAAAAACTGGTACGGTACAAAATAAAAATACTCCGGACCACTCGGTATTTATAGCATTTGCCCCTAAGGATAACCCTAAGATTGCTCTATCAGTATACGTAGAACACGGTGGTCAGGGAGCTAGAGCAGGTGCGGCCATTGCAGGGCTGATGATAGAAAAATATCTAAAAGGGTGTACTGATCGATCCTACATGGAGGAGTATGTATTAAATGGTGATTTTATATATTGAAGCGTGCAGATGACATAAAGGTCAGTAAACTTGATTGGCTGACCATTCTTATAGTTGTTGCCCTGGCCCTGGCTGGATGGCTAAACATATATGCGGTGGTGTACGACAGTCAGTTGGATCAAAACATTTTTGACATGTCTCTAAACTCGGGGAAACAATTGCTGTGGTTTGGCATATCGATCATGGTGGTTTTACTGATCATGATATTGGATTTTCGTTTTTTTGACTCATTCGCCTATCCAATCTACGGAATGGTGGTAATTCTATTAATTTCTGTACTGGTATTTGGAACTGTAGTAAGTGGATCAAAGTCCTGGTTCGAACTTGGTTTTGTGCGTTTTCAACCTGCAGAATTTGCCAAATTCGCTACCGCCCTGGCGGTAGCAAAATTTTTAAGCAAACCTCAAATCAAGCTTGACAACTTTAAATCCTGGGGAGTCATAGGGTTTATTGTAAGCATCCCGGCGGTGTTAATAGTACTACAAGGCGACACAGGATCTGCTCTGGTATTCGGTGCTTTTATACTTGTCTTCTATCTTGAAGGACTTTCTCCATTGTTAGTACTGGCTGGTATAATTGCTGTAGCGTTATTTGTACTTACATTGCTTTTCGGTCAACTTTATTTAATTATAGGAATACTTACTGTGGCAGTGATCTTGTTTGTTACAGGCAAACGCACCAAAAAAAGAGTATCCGCCATTTTAGCAATTGCGGGAATTACCCTGGGAGTGGTAATGAGCGTAGACTATGTAGTAAACAATGCATTACAACCCCATCAGCAAAACCGGGTAAAAGCGTTTATAAATCCCGAAGCAGATCCCTTGGGATATGGATACAATGTAACTCAGTCTAAAATAGCCATAGGGTCAGGTGGCTTTTTTGGGAAGGGGTTTCTTGAGGGCACTCAAACGAAGTTTGATTTCGTCCCGGAACAAAGTACAGATTTCATTTTTTGCACCATTGGAGAGGAACATGGATGGCTTGGAAGTTTTATATTAATTTCACTGTTTGTTACGCTGCTACTAAGAATAATTTTTATCTCCGAAAGGCAAAAATCGAATTTCTCCCGGGTATATGGTTACTGCGTGGCGGGCATACTATTCTTTCACTTTACGGTAAACATAGGAATGACCATCGGTTTATTCCCGGTAATAGGTATTCCATTGCCATTCTTCAGCTATGGAGGCTCTTCGCTGCTGGCGTTTAGTATTCTTATCTTTATTTTGTTGAAAATGGATGCTCACCGAATGCAGGTCCTGATTCACTGAACCTTTTTGAAACAAGATCAATCAATTCCTTGACTGCTGGAGTTTCCATATTCCATTCCGACCGGAGACTGGAGTTGTCATCCAATGTTTTAATGGCTTCCCCATAATTCTTGCATTGGTCTATCTTTTCAAGCACTTGGTTGAACTCATTGGAGTTACCACCATATAATTCATTGACAAACCTAAACTTTTGGTTGATATTGAGGCTTCTCTTGATGTTGTCGACATGCTCGACCTTTTTATTCAATTGATCTGCCAGTGTTATATGCTCCTTTTGAAGGGTGTCGTTTAGCGATACCACCTCCCGGGTAAATTGCTGATTCACATTATTTGGAATCTGCTTGGCACCTTCTGACCTGGGCTCGATCTCCGGCTTCCAAATTGTCTGAGGATGTAAGGCTACCACTTTAGAAAAAGCTGTTTCATAATCATCAGTGGGTTCCCATTTTTGATCCCATTGAATACTTAACCGTTGCAGTCCGCTGCTGTACTCTGACAATTCAATTTCTGTTTTGTCTTCTTCTTTCCACTGTGCTATTAGCTCTTTTAAGAATGCCTGATTTATTCTTACAAATCTCTTGAGTTTAGTGATTTCATCAAGCATCAAGCTGCCAATTTCAGGAGGCCACAAGAAATTTTCGAAAAAATACAATGGGCAGAAAACCTGATAAAGTGTCTCCTCAACAGCCTGTTGCAACAATGGCCTTAAGCTACCCTTGTCCAGGTTGATATGCCTGGACAATACCTCCATATAGGTCTTCAAAGCATTTTGCACCGCAGGTGCAGAATGATCAAAATAAGGATTTTGTAGTTTATTAACCTCCGCTTCCCATTGCAGAAATATTGCCTTTAGCAAATTGTAATTTATCTGCTCAGGATTGCATAATTTTTTCAGAGCATTCCCTTGTAGATACGGACCTTCTTTAAATGCTGTATCCAGAATGTTATTGGTATAGGATGCACTATATGATTTAATATAGTCCCTGTTAATTGTACCTTTCTTGTTCATAACAGAACGAATAAATTAAAATTATTCTTTTTGAATAAGAGGGAGAGAAACTTAATTTTTGTAAAATTAAAAATTATGATCGGAATCATAATTAAAAACCTGAATAATCAATGCTCACAACTCATTATAATAACTCATTAAGTGAATTAAATATTATCTCAATCCACAATATAGATTGGATGCATATGTAGTGTAAATTGCCACAAGTAAATCAAATTTACAATGTTTGTCGAACCACATATCGGACAAAACTATGAGAATAAAGATTCGGGATACGGCTGGATTGAGGTTATCTGTGGGTCGATGTTTTCTGGTAAAACCGAGGAGCTTATAAGACGGTTGAATCGTGCCCTGATTGCACAACAAAAGGTTGGAATTTTTAAACCAAAGGTCGACACCCGCCATCAAGGAAAAGTCATTTCACACAACCGGACTAGCATCCGGTCAACATCGGTAGCATTCGCGCAAGATATTCTGCCATTGTCTGCCACTTATGAAGTTCTGGGAATTGACGAAGTGCAATTTTTCGAGGAAGATATAGTCACCGTTTGTCGAAATTTAGCTAATAGTGGAAAAAGAGTGATTGTAGCGGGGTTAGATATGGATTTTCAGGGCGAACCATTTGGGCCAATGCCCTTGTTAATGGCAGTGGCAGAATATGTAACTAAGGTTCATGCAATATGTATGCAATGTGGGGGGATAGCTGCTTTTAGCTATAGGTTAAGTCCTACTAAGGAACAGGTAGTAGTTGGTGAAAAGGATGTTTATGAAGCCCGTTGCAGAAAATGCTTTTTCAAAGAAAAATCGGTCAATGATTAAAAGCAGGAATATCTTCTGTCTTATCATTCTGAGTACTTCACTGGTTGCGCAAAATGAAATTCCAATAGAAACCTGGAGAACACATTTTAGCTACCGGGACGCCCGGAGTATTGCTCTGACAGGAACCGGTGCATTCTGCGCTGGTTCAAATAGTCTGTTCTTTCTAGACTTACCGGATCAAAGCTTAAATCGGATCAGTAAGATCGATGGACTTAGTGATACCGAAATATCAACCATCGCCTATCATGACCCTTTGAATATGCTGGTTATCGCCTACCGGAATGGAAACATCGATTTATTGGCAAATAACCTGATTACTAATATTAACACCATCAAATCAACTCCTCTCAATCAGGCTAAAACCATATCACACATTACTTTCAAAAACAACACCGCTTACCTTTCCACTGATTTTGGCGTGGTGGTATTAGATCTGATAAAAAATGAAGTAATGGAAGCCTATACTAATATCGG
>QIEB01000617.1 GCA_003229495.1 Flammeovirgaceae bacterium | reverse complement strand
CCTTTCCACAAGGGGTTTTCTTGATGACAGGCACCAGCCTGGTACCTCCCAGTGAGTTTACCCTCCGGGTTGAGGATGTGATTACCATTACAATAGACCACATCGGAACCCTGATCAATCATGTATCCCAAATGTGATGGTAATAGATGCTCATCATCATTTATGGGAATACCAACCGGAAAAACACCAATGGATTGATGATACCATGAACAATATCCGGCGAGATTTTAAGGGAGAGGACCTGGCAAAGGTATTAGTAGTGCAAGATGTTGCTGGGACCGTAGTGGTACAAGTGGAGCAATCAGAGGCCGAGACCCTCTGGCTTATTGAACAATCGATAAAATTTCCGTTTATATTGGGGGTGGTAGGATGGGTTGATCTACAATCGAAGCTTATTCCAGAACGACTAGCTTATTTTAGTACCTATTCTATACTAAAGGGCTTTAGACATATTGCACAATCTGAGCCCCATGATTTCTTACTGGGGGATGCCTTTCAGCAAGGACTCAGTTATTTGCAGGATTTTGATTTCACCTTTGATTTATTGATTTACCCTTCTCAACTGGAACCAGCTATCCAATTAGTTGAAGCTTTCCCAGAGCAGCGCTTTGTATTAGACCACTTGGCTAAACCAAAAATAAAAGGAGCCCTGATGGAACCCTGGGCGGGTAACATTAAAATTCTCAGTGAATTCCCCAACGTTTTCTGTAAAATATCAGGAATGATCACCGAAGCGGAACACCATGAATGGACCTATGAACAACTGGTCCCTTATTTGGAGGTGGTATTTGAGGCCTTTGGAAATAACCGGCTGATGTTTGGATCAGATTGGCCGGTGTGTTTACTTGCCGGTCAATACAATCAGGTACTGAATGTGGTCAGAAAATTTATTTCGGAATTCAGTCCCCGAGAGAAGGACCTTATCTTGGGTGAAAATGCTAAACAATTCTATAATTTATAAGAAATGGATTTAGGTATTAAGGATCAAGTGGTTATTGTGACCGGGGGTAGTAAAGGAATCGGGGAGGGGATCTGCCGTTGTCTGGCTGATGAACAGGCAATCCCGGTAATTATTGGTCGATCACCTGAAGAAGGAAATCGCCTGGTTGAGGAATTTAAAAGTGTACACATTGATGCAAGATACATTTTTGCGGAACTGGCTAATTTAGAAGACTGTAAATCGGCAGTTCAGCAGGTAGCTACCACCTATGGGCGCATTAATGCATTGGTAAACAACGCGGGAGTAAATGACGGAGTTGGTTTAGAAAAAGGAAGCCCGGAAAGTTTCCTGGGTTCCCTGAAAAATAACCTGCACCACTACTATTATATGGCTCACTATTGTCTGCCGTGGTTGAAAAAGTTTAAGGGAAGTATTGTAAATATAAGCTCCAAAACGGCGCTGACCGGACAGGGTGGCACTTCTGCTTATGCGGCAGCTAAAGGAGCCCAACTTGCCATGACCAGGGAATGGGCGGTGGAACTATTAAAATATAATATTAGAGTTAATGCTGTGGTGCCGGCGGAAGTAATGACTCCGTTGTATAAAAAGTGGCTATCAGGATTTGACAACCCCCCCAAGAAACTGGAATCAATTACCCAAAAAATACCGCTTGGTAACCGGATGACCACTAAAGATGAGATGGCTGCTATGGTAGTTTATTTACTTTCAAAACAAGCTTCACACATAACAGGACAATTTTTATTTGTGGACGGCGGATATGTTCACTTGGATAGAGCGTTGGCTGGTGCTGACAGTTAAAGCAATTAGCGGGTTAGTGACCTGCCGCAATAGGAATTCAAGCTATCAATAGCAGCCGGGACGCCCAATCTATTGGCCTCAAGATAATTAGCGCAGGAAATTTCTCGCAAATTGAGCGCTTGGGCAGATATTGCCTTAATATAATGAGCCATACCAACATCCGTTCTCAGTAATAAAAACTTGTCAATTTGGGTTATTGCCTTTTCATGTTGATCTAGTTGTTGGTGACAATATGCGGCGGCAAGGTAGGCTTCGTGGTTCTGGGGATTATTCCTGGCGAGTGTTTGAAAATGTTCTAGCGCTTTGTCAAAGCGGGCGAAAACAAAAAGATCCAATTCTCCCATTTGGTAGGTGGCGCTATCGAAGCCAGGTAAAAATGAAGTGGACTCTAGAAATAGCTGGTAGGCAGTCTCATGGTTACCTTGAAGGTAATCCACCTTTCCTTCCAGGTAAAGTAACCGGGCATTGATACTGTCAGAAGGCACGGCTTGATAGGCTTTTTTTATATGGCTGCGGGTCTGATCTAAATTCCGTTGTTGGTTAAAACAGATCTCAGCCATTAGAAGATGAGTTGCCGCCAGGTAAGGACTGAGGGGGCTTATTGATTCCTTTAGATTGAAATATGCCGAAGAATAGTGCTTGTTATGATAATTGGCAAGCCCCTTTTGAAAATCGAAACTAGCATTGTACCGGGTCAGGAATACTGTAGTAACCGCCACCACCAGAATAATGGCTATTACAGAAATGCCTCCCCACATCTTGATTTGAGGCGAAAAAATTATATTTTTCCGATAAAAATAGGGCGAGACCGGGCGCTTGGTTCTTGCAGTATATTGCCTCGGCCGGGCTTTGGATATAAAAGAAGCATAAGCGCCAAAGCGGAGTTTTAAGTCGTATTGATGCTTCTTTTGAGGATCAGAAAGCGTAACATAGGCCTCTGTAATCTTTTTAAATTTTTCTGCTGCTGGTATGTTGTTCGGGTTTTTATCCGGGTGAAATTCTTTAGCCAGCTTGTGAAAAGCTTTTTGAATGGCTTTTGGACCTGCATGGTATTCGATGCCCAGTATTTGGTAGTAGTCCTCGAACATAAGATTTGCACAGTCAGGTTGTACATTTAAACGATAAATGTACATAAATCATTTACTAACCAGCAGAAATCTCTTGCCCGGAAGGGATTTGACCATTCCCTTAAACTCCAGGTCTAAAATGTACACTCCCATTTTGTTGATGGGGATCTGGGTTTTCCAACAAAGCTCATCAATGTGTACACCGTTGGAGTTGCCTTTTAGAACTTCCAGTATCTGCTCCTGGAAGGATTTGTCCAGGGAAGTTATGACATCATCTTGTCGATGATCCCGGGTCCATCCCAACAAGGTGATTATGTCATCACCTGAAGTTAGCATATGAGCCTTATGATCTTTTATCAGCTGATTACTGCCATTGCAGGTGGGAGCATCTATAGGACCAGGAACTGCCAGGCAAGGCCTGCTATAGCTTAACATATACTCCACTGTGATCAGGGCACCGCCTTTTTTTCTCGCCTCCACTACCACTAAGGCGTCTGATAACCCCGCAATTATGCGATTTCTAGAGGGGAAGTGGTACGTTTCAGGCTTGGTCCCGAATTTCAACTCAGTTACTACCCCTCCTTGGGAAAGCATTTCCTCAACAGTGTTTTTATGGGAATCCGGATATATGTGATCCAGACCGCTTCCTAATACTGCTACTGTAGGTAACTCAAGTTTTAGCGCCTCACGGTGGGCGGAAATATCAATACCATAGGCCAGGCCACTGATTATTGTGGGACGGTATGGTTTGAGCTGCGCCAGTAAACGACTGATCGCACGCCTACCGTAATTGGTGGCCCTCCGGGTGCCTACTATTCCTATGGTACGGGAATTGTTGAATGCCGGTTTACCTTTTGTATAGAGCACCATAGGTGCATTATCCAGCTCCCTAATTCGACTAGGGAAGTTTTTTCCGGTAAAAAATTGGATAGATGCTCCAAATTTCCTGGCCAATTCCAACTGGGCAGCGGCCCGGTCCCGGCCTCTACCGGATGTTATTAATGCTGCCGTTTTAGGGCCAACACCAGGTATGGCACTTAGACGTTTTAAATTAGTGTTAAAAACATTCTCAACGGAGCCACAATAACTGAGTAATTGCCTGATGGTGACAGGACCAATTCCCGGTAGCAGGCTTAAAGCGACCTGTAGCAAAAGTTCTTCACGCATCCGGTGAAGATAACTA
>QIEB01000108.1 GCA_003229495.1 Flammeovirgaceae bacterium | reverse complement strand
CTCCAGAGTCTACTCCACTGCTGGTAGCGTTATGGCAGGATGCCAAAGGAAACTGGTCAGCAGCACATAGTATTGTACAAGCAGTGGACGGATCCATGGCCTGTTGGATACATGCATATCTTCATAGGAAGGAAGGTGACTTGGGAAATGCTGGCTACTGGTATAGCCGGGCTGGTAAAAATATACCAGATTTAGATATGGGTTTGGATCTAGAGTGGGAAGACTTAGTGAAAGCTATGATTTGACTTTCAATAGTTTAAAAATTTTAATTCAATGCAAAAGGCCACATTCGGTGCAGGTTGTTTCTGGTGTGTAGAAGCGATATTTCAAAACCTTGAGGGGGTTACTCAAGTTGTATCTGGCTATACAGGCGGGCAGGTGGAAAACCCCAGTTATCAACAGGTATGTTCAGGTACTACGGGCCATGCAGAGGTTACGCAAATCACCTTTGACCCTGAAATCATTTCATTTACGGAACTATTGGAAATATTCTGGAAAACACATGATCCTACTACTTTAAATAGACAGGGTAATGATGTTGGCTCTCAATATCGCTCAGCAGTATTTTATCACAATCAGGATCAAAAAGAAGAATCAGAAAGGATGCTGGCTCAATTGGAAGCCAGCCAGGTATGGCCGAATCCCATAGTAACTGAGATTGGACCCATTGGCATTTTTTATTTAGCTGAAGATTATCACCAAAACTACTTTAGTGATCATAGTGAACAGCCTTATTGTCAATTGATTATAAAACCAAAAATTCAAAAATTGGAAAAATTATTTGGAAACAAAGTTAAGAATTGAATTTCTAGCCAAAAATTCTAATCTTTGTTATTAGGTTAAATTAAATAAAAATGATTTTTGTTCGTTTTATTTAGTACTTTTTAAATAGTTATTGATTTTTTGATATAAACATGTGAATTATGTTTACTAATAAAGAAGAATCCCGTATTACGGAGATCAGCAATTCAAGTAACACCATCAGCAAAGAAACGTCTATTGATGGAAATGTAGAAACCACAGGAAATCTTAGGATCGAGGGTAAAGTGAAAGGTAATATTCGTGCCCGATCAAAGGTGGTGATGGGAAGTTCAGGTGAAGTTGAAGGAAAAATCTATGCTCAAACTGCAGATATTGAGGGTACGGTAAAAGGAACTGTACAGGTGGAAGGTCTTTTGACCTTAAAATCCAATGCTCACATTAAGGGTGACATTAACACTGGTAAGCTGGTAATGGAGGCTGGAGCTGTTTTTGATGGAAGATGCAAAATGGGTTCTTTCAAGAATTCAGATGACCTGGAGTCAAGGGCATCAACCAAGAATGAACCGAAAGTAGCCGCAACTCCAAAATCCGTGGAAAAACCTGGACCAAACATTACAAATCCTGCTTTATCCAGTCATCAGGTTTAAAAAAGCGCCTCATTATTTTTGAGGCTGTAATCTTTATAGTCTGGCAATCCAAGCACTCCCTTGAATAAAGAGCTTAGTAAACCGACCTTAGCTCAGATAATAGATGCCAAATCTATCTTAGATCCGGAGATTATTGGCTTGTCCCGTGGGGAGAGAAAAATCTATGGCTATCGCTTCGGTGTAGGAAAAGTACAAGTAAGCTTAATTGCTGGATGCCATGCTGATGAACCGACCGGTTCAATTTTCTTAAGCCATTTGAACAACTTTTTGGGGTCATTACCCAAAGACCATCCACTCATTAAAACATTTCAATGGTATATAGTCCCATATGCTAATCCTGATGGTACCCATAGCAACCGCGATTGGGGTCAGAGGGCAGATCAACAATTTGACCTGGGATTGAATTTAAAGCATGAGATTAGGGAGCTGCCAGGGGATGATATGGAATTCGGATTTCCATCTGAGGCAGTAAAACCGCTGAGGCCAGAGAATGCCGCCATCTACAACTTTTGGAAAAGTTCGGGAAGGAAATTTGACATACATGTCTCACTTCATGGTATGAGAATTAGTTATGGCCCCTGGTTTCTAATTGATAAAGATTTCATTTCTGAAGTTTCCGGCATATTGGAAGCTTGTAAACATGAAGTTGAGTTGCTAAAATATAAATTGCATGATGTGGAAAGAAAGGGAGAAAAAGGGTTCTTTCGTTTTGAGCCGGGATTTGGATCCAGGCCTGATAGTGAGGCCATGAAACAACACTTTACAGATCGAGGAGATAACGAAATGGCCAAACGGTTTCATCCCAGCTCTATGGAGAGTATTAGAAGCCTTGGTGATCCTTGCCTGACATTGGTTACTGAAATGCCTCTTTTTATTGTTCCTAAAGCCCACTCAGGGTTGCCTTGGCCTGATCCAACCCTGAATCAATGGACAGAAAGGATGAATCATTGGAAACTGGATATATATCAGGGTAAAAAAAATACGGATCAAGTCAACAAAGAAGCCTCAGATCTGGGACTAAGAGCTATGCCCATAAGGGACCAAATGCACCTACAATGGACATTCATCTGGTCCGGGCTTATTCATCAGTTATCTCAAGTAGAACAGTAGTTTGATTTGAAATAATTTTTCACTATTTAGCATCCCCGATAATGTTAAGTCTTAAAGATAAAACCGCCATAATAACTGGTGGCGGAAGTGGCATTGGAGCCAGTATGGCTCAGCGGTTCGCCTTGCAAGGTGCGAATGTGGCCATATTTGAAGTAAATTTACAGAAGGCCCAACAATTTGTGGCGGACATCTCCCATCCAAAGGTGACAATTACCTGCTATCAGGTAGATGTCACCAATCAACAAGCTGTCAAAGGAGCAATGGAAGAAGTGATCCGGAAACATCAGTCCATTGATATACTTGTCAATAATGCCGGGGTATCACAAATAGGTTCATTAGATCAAACTTCAGAACAAGATTTTGATCGTGTCTTTGCTGTTAACGTTAAAGGGGTATATAATTGCTTGTATTCAGTAATTGAACATATGAAAACGCGCAAGCGAGGTGTGATCCTGAATATGGCTTCTGTGGCAGCATCAGTGGGTATTTCCGACCGTTTTGCATATAGCTCCACCAAGGGTGCCATTCGATCTATGACATATTCGGTGGCTAAGGATTATCTTTCATACAATATCAGATGTAATTGTATTTCGCCAGCCAGGGTCCATACGCCTTTCGTGGACGACTATCTTAAAACTACCTATCCCGGTAGGGAGGAAGAAATTTACCAACAGTTGGCAACTTCACAGCCAATTGGAAGGATGGGTACTCCGGAGGAGATAGCAAATTTGGCGCTATACCTTTGCTCAGATGAAGCCGCCTTTATCACTGGCACAGACTATCCTATTGATGGAGGATTTATAACACTCAATACATAAATTTCTATGAAACTAATCAGATTTGGGAATAAGGGACAAGAGACACCAGGTTACCTGGACGATTCTGGAAACAGGAGGGACCTGAGTGCTTTTGGAGAAGATTTTAATCAGGAGTTCTTTGGGAGTGATGGCATTCAGCGCCTAATGGAGTGGCTGGAAAGTCAACAGCAGTCACTGCCCATAGTGGATAATCATATTCGCTGGGCCCCACCGGTAGCCGTACCAAGCAAGATTATTTGTGTAGGGTTGAATTACAGTGATCACGCCAAAGAGGCCGGTATGGCCATTCCTGAAGAACCGGTACTATTTTTCAAAGCAAGCAGCGCCTTAACCGGGCCCTACGACCACATTGTGATCCCCCCAAACAGTGAGAAAACAGATTGGGAGGTGGAACTCGCTTTGGTAATAGGTAAGCAGGCATCATATGTTGAGGAGCAAGACGCGATATCACACGTGGCAGGGTACACTGTTTTGAACGACTTGAGTGAAAGAGCCTATCAGTTGGAGGGTACAGGTCAATGGGTTAAAGGAAAAAGTTGCGATACTTTTGCACCACTTGGCCCATATCTGGCAACTACCGATGAACTCGATTTGTGGTTAAAAGTAAACGACCAGTTTAAGCAACAGGGTAATACCGAGAAATTAGTATTCAAGATTCCTTTTTTAGTAAGTTATATCAGCCAGTACATGACTTTACTTCCTGGAGATATTATATCTACAGGAACCCCTCCCGGAGTAGGAATGGGCTTCAGCCCTTCCCAATATCTAAAAGCCGGTGATGTGGTGGAATTGGGTATTGATGGTCTGGGTTCTTCAAAACAAAACGTTGTTAATTATGAGTTATAGGTTATGAACTATGAGTTTAATCACTCATAACCCATAATTTATACCTAATAACAGTGCATCCATTCTATCAATTTGTCAACAAAAACACATTACTTCTGTTTAATGCTGCTGAATCTGTTAGTTATCTCAACACTTTCAGCTCAGGACAAGGTAACCTTATCGGGGTACTTATATGATGCTTCCAATGGTGAAAGTCTCATCGGAGCAACAATTTATGTTTCCAACCTACAAGCTGGGACAGTTTCAAATGTCTACGGGTTCTACAGCCTAACATTGCCCCCAGGATCGTATCAGGTAGAGTATCGATATATTGGATTCGAGACCACTATTGAGGTAGTGGATCTCATAAAAAACCAGCGGCTAAACATTGAGTTAACGGCCGGGAAACAGTTGCTGGAAGAGATTGTCGTAACCGGTAAAATAGATGACCTCAATGTTTCCGGCATTCAGATGGGAACGCATGGAATGGACATAAACACTATCCAAAATATTCCAGCATTTATGGGAGAGGTGGATGTTCTGAAAAGCATTCAATTTCTCCCCGGGGTAAGTACCGTGGGAGAAGGGGCTTCGGGGTTTAATGTCAGGGGTGGGGGAGTAGGCCAAAACCTGGTTCTACTGGATGAAGCACCGGTATATAATTCATCACATATGCTGGGTTTCTTTTCAGTATTCAACCCGGATGCTGTAAAAGACATAAAGTTGATAAAAGGGGGAATTCCCGCCCAATATGGAGGACGTATTGCTTCTATTCTTGACATTAGAATGAAAGAAGGAAACAGCAAAAAACTCTCCGTAAAAGGAGGAATAGGGTCAATATTCAGTAGAGTTTCAATCGAAGGTCCCATAAAAAAAGACAAAGCTTCTTTCATGGTGGCTGCTCGCAGGTCATATGCTGATGCCGTGGCAAAAATTTTCACCAATGTACTGGATGATGGTGCGGCCTTGAATTTCTACGACCTCACTCTAAAAACCAATTATAATTTCAGCAAGAACAACCGCGTTTACCTTTCTGGTTATTTTGGAAGAGACAAGTTTAAGTTTGACCAAACTCAGGGATTTAACTGGGGAAACAGCACTGGTACACTCCGGTGGAACCACATATTTAACCAACGTTTGTTTTCAAATTTTACTCTGTTCTTTAGTGACTATGACTATGAACTGGCATTTGGGGATGATGATCTCGACAAATTTGACTGGAATTCCAGAATAAGGACATTCAACTTCAAACCTGAATTCAGCTATTTCATTAACCCCGAAAATAAACTTTCATTTGG
>QIEB01000185.1 GCA_003229495.1 Flammeovirgaceae bacterium | reverse complement strand
AATGGATTCAAGCCCACCTATGAAGTAAGTAAGGACAAGATCAGTGTTATCAAAAACCTCAAGAGTCTGGCAAAAAAGGCAGATCTGATCTTTCTGGCTAGTGATGATGATCGTGAAGGTGAAGCAATTTCATGGCATTTGAAAGAAGCCCTGGATCTAAACGATTCAAATACCAGGAGGATTGTTTTCAGGGAAATCACGAAAAATGCTATACTGAACGCCATCAAAAACCCCAGAGGTATTGATCTGGATCTGGTTAACGCACAGCAAGCCCGTAGAGTGTTGGATCGACTGGTAGGGTTTGAACTAAGCCCAATTCTTTGGAAGAAAATCAAAACGGGTCTTTCGGCTGGACGTGTGCAATCCGTAGCCGTCAGATTCATTGTTGAACGGGAAAGGGAGATTGAAAAATTCCAACCGAAGGTCTCATACAAAGTCATTGCGAAATTCGATCTTGGAAACGGCAAGATACTTCAGGCTGAACTTGAATCTAAATTTCACTCTGAAGAAGAAGCTACCGACTTCCTTACTAAATGCATTGGAGCTAGTTTCTCCATTAGTGGTCTGGAAACCAAACCAGGTAAGCGAACACCGGCCCCTCCGTTTACAACTTCGACGTTACAACAGGAAGCCAGCCGAAAACTTAGTTTTTCTGTGGCACAGACCATGACAGTAGCGCAGCGACTGTATGAAAGCGGTTACATCACTTACATGAGAACAGACTCAGTAAATCTTAGCCAGGAAGCAGTAAGCGCAGCCAGTTCACAAATAATCGCAAACTACGGGCAGGAATACCTGGAGAACCGGTCATATAAAACAAAAACACAAAGAGCCCAAGAGGCTCATGAGGCCATAAGGCCCAGCAATTTTGGAGAAAAAAATTTAGGAGACAACCGCAACGAGCAGAGGCTTTACGAACTGATCTGGAAAAGGGCCATTGCCTCTCAAATGGCAGACGCAGTTTTAGAGAAAACTGTTGCACAAATTGAAATTTCATCAGTTCCTCAGACATTGTCGGCCCAGGGTGAGGTGGTCACTTTTGAGGGGTTCCTCAAAGTATACATAGAATCTGTTGACGACGAAAATGAGAACGGTTTTACCAAAGGGGTACTACCTCCACTTTCAGTAGGGCAGGAATTGAGGCTACAAACCATGAATTCCAGGGAAGGATTCAGCCGCCCTCAAGCTCGATATACTGAGGCAAGCCTGGTGAAAAAGTTAGAAGAAATGGGTATTGGGCGACCTTCCACTTATGCACCTACTATCTCTACCATTCAAAAAAGGGACTATGTGGTAAAAGAAAACCGCGAAGGCAAAGAACGGGGTTATAGGGAAATCACCCTGGAGAACGGGCAGGTAGTCAAGAAAGATAAAACCGAAATCACTGGAACGGAAAAAAATAAACTCTTTCCCACCAATACTGCCATGGTGGTGAATGATTTCCTAATAGAGCACTTTGACAACATTGTTGACTACTCATTTACCGCCAGAGTAGAAAAGGAGTTCGATGAGATTGCCAAAGGGGAAAAAGACTGGGACCAGATGATAGACTCCTTCTATGGAAATTTTCACCCTAAAGTAGAAAAGACCGAAACCCTGGAGCGAGCGGATGTTGGAGGTTCCAGGGAGCTTGGTACTGATCCGGGTTCTGGAAAACTGGTTTATGCTAAACTTGGGAAATTTGGAGCCTACGTACAAATTGGGGTAAATTCGAGCGAAGAGAATGATGAAAAACCCAAATATGCCAGCCTCTTAACAGGACAGTTGATAGAAAATATATCCCTGGAAGAAGCACTGGAGCTGTTTAAATTGCCCAGAGAAGTAGGAAACTATGAAGATCTGGTAATTACTGCCGCCATAGGTAAATTTGGACCCTATGTCAGGCACGATAATAAATTTGTTAGTATTCCCAATGAGGAGGATCCATTGTCAATAACCGAAGAACGCGCCATTGAGCTGATTTTAGAGAAAAGAAAACAGGACGCTGAAAAGTATATCAAAACATTCGCTGAAAACGATTCGGTAATGGTACTGAACGGCCGGTATGGCCCCTACATTA
Source organism: Flammeovirgaceae bacterium (assembly GCA_003229495.1). Classification (GTDB taxonomy): domain Bacteria; phylum Bacteroidota; class Bacteroidia; order Cytophagales; family Cyclobacteriaceae; genus SZUA-3. The sequence continues at coordinate 1,985 of QIEB01000185.1, read as the reverse complement.
AGGTGGGAAAGAAAAACGTGAAAATCCCTAAAGACAAAATCCCGGAGGATCTAACACTTGAAGAGTGTCTTGAACTGGCCGAAAAAGCTCCGGAACGCAAGGGTCGTTTCTCTCGAAAGAGCAAATAATGCCTAAGCCTAAACTGGCAGTACTCTCCGGGGCCGGTATCAGCGCTGAAAGTGGCATTCCCACCTTTAGAGATGCCAATGGCTTGTGGGAAGGACACGATGTCATGGAAGTTGCATCACCACAAGGCTGGCAGTCAAATCCTGAATTAGTACTGGAGTTTTACAACCAGCGTCGAAAAGCAGCACTAAATGCAGTCCCCAACAGGGGTCACGAGATACTTGTGGAGCTTGAACAATGGTATGATGTAACTGTGATAACCCAAAATGTAGATAACCTGCATGAAAAAGCGGGTTCTTCCAAAGTACTACATTTACATGGTGAACTGTTTAAATCCAGGAGTACTGTAGATGAAAGCCTGGTTTATCAAATGTCTGGCTGGGAACTAAACCTCGGTGATTACTGTGAGAAGGGTTCGCAACTTCGACCGCATATCGTCTGGTTTGGTGAATCAGTTCCTATGATGGATGACGCCGCAAGACTAAGTAGAGCGGCGGAAGTATTTATCGTGGTTGGAACATCATTAGTAGTCTATCCCGCTGCAGGCTTATTGAATACAATTGGCCCTGAAGTTCCCAAATATATAATTGACCCCAACATGCCCTCAATTAGTTCAATGCCCAACCTTTTTCTAGTCGAAAAGATTGGGAGCGCCGGACTGACGGAGGTAAAAGAGCGTTTACTAAGATCCTACGGTTTATAATATAATCGCCCCCGGTCAATGTAAAGCCTGCTAGGAAGGTTGTCCTTATAGAGTTGGCCTGTACCTAAACCTTGAGGTAATTTACTTTTGAAAGTAGCGGCAAATTGAGCTATGGCATTCAGGCCTGTATTGGACTCTAAGGCAGACGTTATCCACCACCCAATTTCACGTTTATCCGCTAAACGAATCCAATCCCTGGTAGCTTCCATACCTCCAAGCAATGTTGGTTTAAGTACTATATACTGAGGACGGATTGAATCCAGTAATGCCTCTTTATGATTTGACTGTGAAATTCCAATAAGTTCTTCGTCTAAAGCAATGGGAATGGCCGGACTCAAACTTAAGTCACTCATAGACTTGCCCAGTCCTGGTGGTATAGGTTGCTCAATAGAATGTATATGGTACCTTGAAAGCCTTTTAAGTTTTTGATGCGCATCCGCTGGTTTGAATGCGCCATTTGCATCTACCCGTAAAGATATTTTTTGTCCGTACCTACTTCGGACATAATCCAATAAATTGCATTCTTCGTCAAAATCAATTGCTCCGATCTTTATTTTTATACAGTTGTACCCTGCCGCAATTTTTTGATCAATTTGCTCTTTCATAAAATCGAAGGTCCCCATCCATATCAAACCATTGATGGGCATGGAGTAACTACCTTCAGTAAATGCGCCGGGAAAAAGTACTTTATTTGCCCCATTGAGCAGGTCGTAAAAAGCTGTTTCCAATGCAAACCGAACGGAGGGTAGTGATTGTGAAACAAACTTATTCAGGCCAGCGGTAATTTCTTCTTTTGATTGCGGGATTGGGTGACCATGAAGTGCCGCGCATAATATTTTCAGCTTACTTTCTAAATTATTATAATCAGGACTGAGTCCCTCTAGTGGGCCTGCTTCACCAACTGCTATACGTTCTGGCTGGTCCTGGTCCCACAATTTTATGAAGTAAGTATTTCTTTCCTTTAGGACACCTCTGCTAGTGCCGGCATCAAATTTAAAGGTCAGTTTATAACTTTGAAATGAAGCTTCTAGAGGCATTGATAAAACTACGGTAACCCTTGAATTAAACAATTACTCAGCTTTCTTATGTCCTCGATGGTGTTGTAGACATGGGGCGATACCCGAATGGCATTTCCTCTGAAGCTTACAAAAATCCT
>QIEB01000239.1 GCA_003229495.1 Flammeovirgaceae bacterium | reverse complement strand
AATGTGGCAGCCGGTTAGGTACTGGAACCATCATCGTGTTGGATGACCGGACCTGCCCGGTTGGTTTTATCCACAATATCGAACATTTCTTCGCACAGGAGTCATGTGGCTGGTGTACTCCCTGCCGTGAAGGGTTACCCTGGGTGGAGCGGATTCTTAAATCAATAGAAGATGGTGAAGGTATGGACGGTGATCTGGATATCCTACGTGAGCATACTACCGGATTGGGACCGGGCATGACGTTTTGTGCGTTGGCGCCAGGAGCCATGGCACCGCTTCAAAGTGCATTAAAATATTTCGAAGAAGACTTTAAATTACATATTAAAGAAAAAAAATGCCCTTATGGGGAAAACTGATGTCGCAAATTTGGGTAGACGGTAAAGCATTTAAAGTTGAAAAAAACAAGAATCTGCTGGAAGCAATTCTCTCTCTGGGTCTTGACCTTCCGTATTTTTGTTGGCATCCTGCCCTGGGATCAGTGGGTTCTTGCCGTCAATGTGCTATCCGAGTATATCAGAACAAAGAGGACCAGCAGGGAAAGATTGTAATGGCTTGCCTGGAGCCTGTTGCAGATGATCTTCATATTTCAATAGCTGAAAAAGAAGTAAGCGATTTCAGAAAGAACGTGATCGAATGGTTAATGGTTAACCATCCACATGACTGTCCGGTCTGTGATGAAGGCGGCGAATGTCACCTGCAAGATATGACGGTAATGGCTGGCCACAGCTATCGAAGGTTCCGCTATAAAAAGCGGACACACAACAATCAGGACCTTGGCCCCTGCATCAATCATGAGATGAATCGCTGTATTCAGTGCTACCGCTGTGTCAGGTTCTACAACGACTATGCAGGCGGGGATGATTTGCAGGTTTTCGCAGCCCATGATCATGTTTACTTTGGGCGCCATGAGGACGGAACCCTTGAAAGTGAATTTAGTGGCAATCTGGTGGAAGTGTGCCCAACCGGTGTATTTACCGACAAAACACTCAAAGAACATTATACCCGAAAATGGGACCTTACATCCGCGCCTTCAGTGTGTCAGCATTGTAGTTTGGGATGCAATATATTAGCTGGAGAGCGCTATGGCTCATTGCGTAGAATCCTGACCCGGTTTAATGATGAGGTAAACGGCTATTTTATTTGCGACCGTGGACGATTTGGGTATGATTTTGTTAATGGTGAAGACAGGATCCGTGAAGCCGCTTCTAAAGATTCTGGAAAGTGGCAATATCTAAAAAAGAACCAGGCGGTGGATCAGCTAAAAAAAATAGCTGAAAATGATAGGATTATGGGCATTGGATCCCCCAGAGCATCGCTAGAATCCAATTACGCCTTGAGGTCGCTGGTTGGTGTAGATAATTTTTTCAATGGAATCTCCGGTGGAGAAAACCAGTTGCTTCAACAAGCGCTTAATTTTTTAGCTAACGGCCCTGTAAAAACCCCTTCATTAAAAGAAATAGAAAGCTGTGACGCAGTGATCGTGATCGGAGAGGACATTACCAACACTGCCCCTATGATTGATCTCGCCTTAAAACAGTCGGTGCTGGTACAGCCTTTGGAAAAACTTGAAAAGATCGGAATTCCCCCATGGAATGATTCAGCGGCTCGGGAATACATTCAAGATGAAAAAGGGCCGCTTTATATGCTTACCCCTCAGGAGACCAAACTGGATCAAATTGCTACAAAGTGTATACGAGACAGTCCGGAAGAACTTGCAAATATAGTGATGGCAATTTGCCGTCAACTGGATGCTGGGGTAGCAGTCGAAAGTGAGACAAAACTTGAACCAGGAATTTTGCAAGAGATTGCCAATGCACTGGTACATGCGAAACGACCATTGGTAGTAACCGGGACAAGTCTGGGTAGTACCGCTATTTTGAATTCAGCGATAAACCTGGTGAATGCTTTACATCAACGTAATGGTAAATCCTGCATTAGTTTCGTCTTTTCGGAATGTAACAGCGTAGGTGTCGGAATGATGGAAAAGAAGGACTTGGAAGACGCCATAAAATCTGAAAATCAATATGAAGCACTGGTAGTTGTCGAGAACGATCTGTTTCGCCGACAAACTCAGGTCAACATAAATAATTTTTTAGATAGGTTCAAAAATATTGTTGTTTTGGATCATACTCAAAGCCCTACTACTTCAAGAGCGGATTTGCTGTTGGCCGCCGGAACTTTTGCTGAAGCCGATGGGACCCTGGTAAATAACGAGGGTAGGGCCCAACGATTTTTTCAGGTGCAGGCAGCAGATGAAGAGGTGCAGGAAAGTTGGCGATGGCTTCTTCAGGCAGGAAAACTGCTAGGCACCCAAAAACTTGAAGGCATTAACGGGTTAGACCAACTGATTCATGACATAGAAAACAAACTAGACCAGTTTCGAGGAATTTCTGAAGCTGCACCTCTCTCCCGACATAGAATTAACGGTCAAAAAATAAGCAGAGCGCCGCATCGGTACAGTGGACGGACCGCTATGTTTGCGAATATTCAGGTTAATGAACCCAGACCCCCACAGGACCCGGATAGCCCCTTGAGTTTCACTATGGAAGGTTATAGAGGAATACCGCCACAGTCAGCAACTTCGTTCTACTGGAGTCCTGGATGGAATTCAGTTCAAGCCATTAATAAATTTCGGAACGAGATCACCAATAGTGGGCAGGAGGGCAATGGAGTGAGGTTGATCGAACCTTTAAATGAAAAGAAATCCCATTATCTGGATATCATTCCTGGAGGCAAGCCCCAGTCAGGAGAATGGAAATTGGTCCCGTTGCACCAGATTTTTGGTACCGAGGAACTAAGTATGAAATCTAAAGCAATTTCAGAAAGAAGCCAGGGACCTTCATTGACCATGAATGAAGAACAGGCGGGAAATCTAAAAATTGTTGCTGGTGAGCATATAACATTGATTTCCGGAACTGTGGAAATTAGTCTACCTGTAAGAATCGAATCGGGTTGGCCAAAAGGTTACCTGGGTATTTCCGTGGGTTTTACCAAGACAGCATCAATAGACCTGAATGCCAAAGTTCATTTAGAAAAACGCGAGAAAAACGATGATTAAATTCTTTGACATATTGATCATTATACTCATTATCACGGTCTTGCAAGTTCTGGCGATGTTTCTTATATGGCTGGAACGCAGGGTGTTAGGATTATGGCAAGACAGGCTTGGCCCAAATCGTGTGGGGCCGGCTGGCCTTCTACAACCTGTTGCCGATATGATCAAGATTTTTTTCAAAGAAGATTGGGTGCCTCCATTTGCAGATAAAAAGGTCTTTACAATTGCACCTGCAATTATAGTAACTACTACCCTTTTGAGTTTTGCTATTATTCCCTTTGCCCCCGGAATTATAATTGCGGACCTGGATATTGGCATTCTCTTTTTTCTTGCCCTGTCCTCACTCGGAGCATATAGCCTCATTTTAGGTGGGTGGGCATCAAATAACAAATTTGCCCTGCTTGGAGCTATGCGCGGGGCATCTCAGATGATCACTTACGAAGTATTTATGGGCCTGTCTGTTCTGGGTGTGGTAATGTTAAGTGGCAGTTTCAGTTTAAAAACCATTGTATTGGCCCAGCAAGATGGGTGGTTTGTAGTACCCCAGTTTGTAGGTTTTGTCATTTTTCTAATTGCTGGTATTGCTGAAACGCACCGTTTACCGTTTGACATTCCTGAAGCCGAAAGTGAACTTGTTGCCGGATATCACGCAGAGTATTCAAGTATGAAATTTGGTCTGTTCTTCCTGGGAGAATATCTGGGGATCACCTTGGTTTCCGTATTAATCGTTACCCTGTTTTTCGGTGGTTGGCTGGGACCTGACTTTCTTCCGCCGGTTGTTTGGTTGACTTTGAAGACATTTGTGTTCCTTCTTTTCTTTATATTGTTAAGGGCAGCGCTTCCCAGGCCTCGATACGACCAATTACTGGCCTATGGGTGGAAAATATTGCTTCCACTTACCTTGATAAACCTAATGATAACGGGTGCACTGGTATTATATTTAGATAAAGCTTAATGACACGCCAATGTTAAGTAGTTTAAGAACAATGTGGTTGAC
>QIEB01000265.1 GCA_003229495.1 Flammeovirgaceae bacterium | reverse complement strand
CGATATGTCATGTGTCTTGTCTAAATTACTTAGGTACCAGTCTCCATTGTTAACCTCTTCCACCTGTCTCTCAGTGCGGGAGAGCGTATAGCTTATCCAGCCATTAAATAATCCCCTTTTTTTTTTAATACTCAACTCCAATCCATAGGATCGACCGATTCCTGCCGCCAGCTCAGTTTCGATATGATCATTTACGTTAAGGTCAGCGAAATCTTTATAATCAAATAGCTCATCTATATAACGGTAATACCCCTCAATCGATGTCTCCCAGAGATTCTCCTGGTAGTTTTTAAAAAGACCCAGTGAAAAATTGTGAGTCCTTGTGGGTTTGATATGGGTGTTACTGAGCTGCCACACACTACTTGGAGTAGGTGCCGTAAAATTTGAAATTTGATTGATATACTGAACCGATCGCGTGTATCCTGCTTTGATAGATGTCGAAATATTTAACCGATACCGAAAGGAAAATCGGGGTTCCAGGCTGGAATATGTTTCAATCACTTTTCCACTACTAAAAGAAAGAGTGTCCAGTATGTTATCAACTGCAGGAGGCAGCCCATCCCCATACTGATAGACCGTTTTAGGTCCCAGGTACTGATAAAACACCGCCCTTACACCAGCGGTAAATGACAAGTTTGTGCCCTGCATCCAATCTGTTTGTAAAAATAGCGCTGATTCCAGACCTTGCTCATTTTCCAAGGTTTTAGGTTTCACCATAGACAAGTCAGAAATAGGCACAATAGACCCTGGGGCCACCTCATAATAGATACTTGAGATTCCACCATCGATTTTAAGTCGTTCTGAGGGGCTGTATGTGAGGTGTTCTTTCAGTTTATAGTAAATGACAGAATTGTCAAGTTGGGAGGCCACACTCTCTGCTAATTCTGATCTTGAACTCCTATATTCACTGGCAATTAGTGAGAATTTTGAAAATAATTTTTCATTAATTTGGCTTTTGAATGTCATCTGGCCTAGCAGGGTTTGATAGTTAAAACCAAAGTCGTTACTATATCGGAAATCATCATCTGAGGAATAAAAAGACAGCTCCATACTATTATTTTCATTAAACTTATGGGCCAACCTAATTTGTGCATCATAAAAGAACGACGAGCTTTGTCTGACGTCAGGGGTAGTACCAAGTTTTAGCAAAATATCCGCGTAATTATACCTGACGCCCAAATTGATAGAACTTTTTTCCTTAATTAAAGGCACTTCCAAGTTTACCCTCCCAGTAATGGGGCTCACCCCAGCTTTAAATCTCACCCGATGAAAATCTCCATTGCGCATATTGACATCCAGAGCTGAAGCCAATCTACCTCCATAATAAGCAGGCATGGTTCCTTTATATAATACCACACTTTGAACCATATCAGGGTTGAAAGTACTCAGAAAGCCTAATGCATGGGATGAGTTTAACAGCAGACCCTCATCCTGCATCACCAAATTCTGATCAACCTCTCCACCCCTTACATTAAATCCTGAGGCTCCTTCAGCCACTTTACTAACTCCTGGCTGCAACAATAATACTTTTTCAATATCTACCTCTCCCAGGAACAGAGGTATTTTATCTATACCCTTCATATCTAAGCGGGTTACCCCGACTTGTATGCTTTCAACATTGGCATCATCTGCAACAGCTTCAACAGTAACTTCTTCAAGGTTGGTTACATTCTTACTTAGCCCAACTTCGAGATTGTCATCGCTGTATACCATTAGATCTAATTTCAAACGATCGTAGCCAATATATTGCACAAACAGACCCTGCTTTCCTGTTGGAACTTCCAATTGAAATTTCCCTGATGGATTGGTAACAGTCATACTACTGGAATCTGCCAGTATCACGGAAGCCCCCACGATCTCCTCTCCAGTCAGATCGTCCGTTACCCTTCCTATCAGGGTAACCACCCCAAAAGGTTGGAGTAAATCCTGACTTCCTACCACGGTTTCCTCTGGCTCCGGAACTGAAGAAACTATTTCTTCCAATCGTGAATAATATTCAGCGCTGTATGATTGGTTCAATTTGGATCTGGATCCAATGATCAACGCATAGTTTCGGTATACAAGATAATCGAGTAGCGTGCCTTCCAGCAATTGATTCAAAGCTTGATCAAACGGGGCCTGGTCAAATTTTATTGATTTTGATTGGTTCGATAAACTGTCATCAGGGAAAAAGAGTTGTAGCTGTTGATCCGCTGCCAACTGTTTGACTATATCCCTCAAAGAGCGATCTTCGAATTGACCACTGACCCTGGTTTGGTCTATAGACTGGGCCCGCAAGCTTACTGTGGTTAAAAAAAAAATTAGTAATAAGGAGTAAAACTTCATTCCCAAATAGTCGTCACTTTAGTAAACCAGGGTTGGCAGCACCTAGCAAAACAAATCCAAAGTATAAATTACCCAAATTACCTCTGAACTCAAAGCAGGAAATTGACTTAGTCATGGTAATGACATTCTTTCGCTCACCTATGCGGTCATTCAATTATTTTCTGTCCTGATAATTACTTTATAAAAACCAAAAAAGGGGCCTGGGCCCCTTTTTTAATATTTGTTTTGTTTTTTGTCAGATAACTGAGCCAGTGGCGGCATCTATTTTTATTTCCTGCTCCAGTCCGTCATTGACTATTACGAATTCGTAAATCCATTGTCCGGAATCATCTTTATCCAGTTCCCAATTACTTATTTCGCCGAACTCTACCTCACCCAGTGCATTTTCCTTAGCCTGAGAGAAAACAATTAACCCCAGCCCAGGATCAACCTCATAAGTGAAAGGGCCTTCATTTCCCTCTATCTGCATTAAGTCTCCTGTTGCCTGGTCGAATTCAATTTCGATTTTAGACCCGGCATCGGTAATGATATCCACACTCCACTCGGGTTCTGGTCCGGTAGCATCTAATTCTGTACTAGTTACTTGCCCAGAAACCATTGCAAGAGCCTTTGCTGCGGCCTGTTGGGCACTAATGCTTATAGGTTCATCATCTCCACAAGCCATGAAGAATGTCACCATAAACAAGCTCAAAAAATATTTTATCGAATTTTTCATAGTATATATAATGAGTAAAAAAAATAAATATAGATAGATCAGACTTGTATTTGGACTAAATAATGTCTAACACTGTACTGATGTAAGGTTTAAATAACTTCTTATATTAGACAAAGAATACTGTAAGGAAATGAATCAGGAAAGTTTGATGCATCATTTCACATGGTGGAGTGGCAAGAGTATTTCACTGCTGTTGATTTTGATGGTCATTCACACTGGATTAATTATGAATGCACAGCACATTTATGTTACCACTCCTGAAAATATAAATTCAGATGATACCTATGTATTCTACTTGCACGGTGCCATTGTGCAACAACAAGGAGCCAATGCCATAAGCGATCGTTTTGGTGCTTACGAATATGCAAATATAGTCCAGGCATTTGCGGATAAGGGATACCAGGTCATCAGTGAAGTACGGCCTAAAGATGCTGAAATAGCGAGATACGCAGTTAAAATTTCCAATGAAATCTCTCACCTGATTTCTGCCGGTGTTCCTACGAACAGCATAACCGTAGTTGGTGCCTCCATGGGGGGATACATAACTTTGGAAGTAGCTTATAAATTAAAAAACCCAGACCTGAATTTTGCTGTGCTTGGACTATGCAGCGACCATGCTTTTGAATACTTTTCCAATCGCAGCAGTGAACTTTGTGGAAACTTCTTCTCAATATACGAAAAGAGCGACGGTCCAAAATCCTGCAGCAAGTTACTTGATCACTTGAGCTGTGGGAAAAGCTTTAAGGAATTAGCCCTTAATATGGGCAACGGTCATGGTTTCCTCTATAAACCTTATTCCGAATGGGTTGGTCCACTGTTAGAATGGATTAACACCAAATAAAAACAAGGGCATATCAAACGATATGAGACGGTCATATCGGAAAAGTTCAATCTATTCATAAATAATTTACATTATTATTATCTGATTGTCAGATAGTTACCGATTTAGCTTGAAATCAAAGGGTTACTACTGTATAGGAAGTAGTATCTAATTATGTGGATCGATTATAATTATAAC
>QIEB01000551.1 GCA_003229495.1 Flammeovirgaceae bacterium | reverse complement strand
TTTTAACTCCAAGTCAAATACTTTTCGTGTTGTTCTATTTTCCATCTTTGTTTGTGTTTGGAAAAAAGGCAACCTATTTTAGGCTTAGTCAAGATTTCCAATTCCTTTTTACATATAGCAGAAAAGTGCTGATTTTTCGACCTAGTTTGTCATACTCATTTAATAGTTCTGTTAACGGTTCTTTTTGGAAATGAATAACGCTAATTAACTGCAAATGAGAAGATGTTTCGTCACATGAAGCAAGGGCATAAACTAAGTAACGTATAAAATCAGCTTTGTACCGTTTTCGCCCGTAACCCTCCGCAATATTACTGGGAATCGATTTTGACGATCTTCTTATTTGGTTTCCTTGTTCTTTAAGTTCGTAAAGTGGCAGTGCCATAGTCATATGGTGTACTTTCAAACTAAGGAAAATGCCAATTGATATATCTCTAAATCACGGAAACTCTTCATACAAATATAAGTTCCCAGCAAAGATCGTTGATATTAGGTTCAATATTTCAAACCAGCAACGAGAAACCAGCAACCAGCAAGGCTAATGCTACTGCTCCTGCAACAAACTCAGTAATTTGCGGTCCAATTTGTGCCCATACCAATCCTCATAGTCCACATCCTCACGGCCTGAATCAAGTACACCAAAACTGCCCTTGAATTCCCAAAGTGCAAATCCGATCCCGTTGGAACTCAGTATGTCCAATACATCACCAAACCATGCCAGGAAAACGTCATGTGGCGTTTTGTTCCAGCATCCACATTCCCCGCAGTGAACGCCTACTCCTTGCCTCATTAGATCAATCCAGGGTTCGTACATCTCCTCAAGCATAGCACGGCTCAAATACTGGTCACCCACCTGTCCCGGCCACTTAGGTTCTGGTAGATTACTGGAGTCCTTAAATACCCAGGGTGCTTTGTAATGAGAGATAATTCCAGGATTATAGCCCCGGCAACTTTGGGCGATATCCAGATCAATAATCTCAGGTATCACGTCCCGCCCGATGTTGTTCCCATCTGCGATTATAAGATGATCCGGGTTCACACCCCTAATGGAGTTGGCAGCTCGTTCCACCAGCCTGCGATACAATTCACCGGGAACCGCACTCCGTTTGGAATGCTGATCGTTCATATCTTCACGCAGGCAAGGTTCATTGAGGAGATCAAAGCTAATTTTATCCCTTGAGACGTTTTTGAAACGTTTGGCCCAGAATTTCCAATGGTAGCAGAAATCGTCCAAAGCCTCTTCGTCTTTCCATAGGTTGTAAGGTTCATTGAATCCAGCATTGACACAAAATCCGGGAGCTCTGTGCAAATTCAGGCTAACATGGAGGTTATGTTTATGGGCCATGTGGACCAGGTTTTCGATGCGGTCCACAGCTTTTCGATCAATCTTACGCACCCGCTTGGTAGTTATATCCTGTTCCCGGTCAAATTTTACATAAGAAGGATAAGCCATGGGTATGCGCACGAAATCAAAGCCCCAGTCTGACATCCATTTTAACTGTTCCTCTTCAGTTGCTGGTCTGGGTTTGGCTGGATTGGGGGAAAAGAAGTCAAGCAGGTTAAACCCTTTCCATTGAGGCAGTTTGTTTTGGGGTGGTTTTGATTGGGTAAAGCTGGTATTGCCCGCCACCATCATGCCACCAGTAAAAAGGCTGGTTTTTTTAATGAAATTTCGCCGACTAAGGGAAGTTGAGTTTTCCATGCGAGTAGTGTGAAGTGAATCTATGGTTCTATTAATCTATTTTTCCCTATCACCCTATCACCCTATCACCCTCGTCCTTCGTCCCGCGTCCCTCGTCCCTATCACCCTATCACCCTCGTCCCTATCACCCTCGTCCTTCGTCCCGCGTCCCTCGTCCTTCGTCCCTATCACCCTATCACCCTATCACCCTAGTCCCAGAGACCCTCGTCCATTTCAAAGATCTGTAATGGCCCGTCATTCACCCCGAAAATAATTCTGGTGGCATTTTCCGATGGCAAAACAGCCATACACTTTACATCATATGGAACCACCAAGCCACTTTTTATTGCCGGCACCGGTTCCCAATGGTTTTTCCCGTCGCCCAATAATACCAGCCCGATTCCCGCATCGTTCCTGGGTGTTTCGACTTCTACAGGGAAAAGATTTCCTGCCAGTACCAGGTCTTTATTCCCATCCTTGTTTAGATCTATAACTAAAACGTCATTGACGGATGACACCTGGGCCTCATTGGGTAAGGCTTGCATATCGAATCGCCCTTGTCCCTTATTTTCCAGAAAGGCGCTGGCAAAGGTTTTTGCCTCATAGTGTAAAGCTGGGTTTAGTTTGTCTAGACCATAGACGTCCAGAAGATTGGCTGAAGCGAATTGATTGTAAGTAGGAAAATCATATTTAATGTCAGGTACTTGCTGGGCGGAACAAGACCGTCCCCGCAATGGGTACCGATCACCAAAGTTGTAGTAGCTCAGTACAATATCCTTATGACCATTCTCGTCGAAATCATTGTAAAAAACTTCGAAAGGTTCCTGTGGTGAAGCCTGATATTTGTAGTTCAATCCCAGGTTGCCTGCCACCAGGTCTTCATCACCATCATTGTCAACATCGTTTGCTGTAATACTGTACCACCAACCCTCGGAATCCCGGACCCCAAATTTTCTGGTTTCATTGACAAATTTATTTCCATTGAACCGAATAAAAGTTATTGGCATCCATTCTCCCACCACTATCAAATCAGTGAAGCCGTCCTGATCAAAATCAGTCCATACCGCATCAGTGACCATACCTATGCCAATCAGGTCTTTAGCCGTGGTCTTGGTAACATCAGTAAATTTGCCTTGGTCATTTCTTAACACACGACTGTTAGCCGGAGAGGGGTAGGACCAGGGAACATGCCTGCCTCCAATAAATAGGTCCAGGTCACCATCCTGATCATAGTCAAATGGTCTGACACATGAACCGCTTTCAGTGATTTCAGGGATTTGTTCAGATCTACTGAATCCACCCATCCCATCATTCAAATAGAGCCGATCCTGATACTCAATTGCCTGCGGCGACCATTCATTACCGCCACTTACTACATACAGGTCCATATCTCCATCTCCGTCAGCGTCGAAAAATGCAGCGTCAATATCTTCGTACATAGCATCTGTAATAAACGCCTTCACTTGTACCGTCATTAGATTTCCTTGCCGATCCTGAAGTATTAACTTCCCTGGACTGTCTTTGGCCCCTCCAAAGTAAAAATCATCATTGCCATCCCTGTTAACATCGGCCACCGCCAAAGCTGGTCCGAATTTTGACATTTTGTGGGGGAGCAGTACTTGTTTTTCAAAATCATCAAACTTGTTTTCAACATGATCCAATTGAATGAGGTCAACATTTTTCAAGCTTGCAGATTCAACTTTTGGCTTTGAGGTTCGCGACTTTTCATCACTGTAATCAACAATTATTTGCTGACCGGCTTCAAGATTCAGAAGCGTGGTTGATTTGCCGTCTGGCCAGGTAACCACCAGTTCATTAACTGTTTTCGCTTCCCCCAACCCAAAATGGGCCACACTTTCACTGGTGGAGTACATGCCTCGTACGTTGGTAAATTCATACCATTGTGTTTGGGCTGGTGAGGTGAGCCTGACCTTGGCGCCGAATACTGGTCGGTGGGTTTTTTTATCTGTTAGCTTGACCCTGAAATAATTGTGACCGTCTATAATTTCTGCGTTGTTGCGATACACGTAGGCTCTTTCATTTACATTGTTGATAACCAGATCCAGGTCCCCGTCATTGTCCAGGTCGGCGTAGGCGGATCCATTTGAAAATGTGGCTTGATCCATACCCCAGTCTGTGGCCACCTTAGAAAAGGTGAGGTCTCCATTATTTTTAAATGCATAGTTGGGTAGTTTTTGTGAGGGGACAATTTTCAGAGCCTCTTCCAGATCCAAAATATCCCAAATACTAACTGCTCCGGCATTCGGATGTTTATCCATCCAGCCATAAGATACGTCATCAATATGACTGGAAAACTTTTTATCGGCATCAGTATTTCTGATATCCCGTAACATACCATTGGTCACATGAATATCTTTCAGTCCATCGTTGTCGAAATC
>QIEB01000249.1 GCA_003229495.1 Flammeovirgaceae bacterium | reverse complement strand
ATTAAAGTGTTCATTCCACTATACCGAAAGATCAACAGCCCTTCAGCTTACGCTTACCTGGAACAACGTTTTGGTGCATGGGCCAGGATTTATGCCTCTACTATGTACCTGTTTACACAATTAATGCGTGTTGGTACTATCCTGTATTTGATGGCGCTTACAGTAAATGCAGCGTTTAACTGGGACATTGCCACCATTATTATTGTGACGGGAGGTGCAGTAGCCGTATATTCTATTTTGGGAGGAATTCAGGCAGTGGTCTGGACAGATGCTATACAGGCGGTGGTCTTGATTTGCGGCGCTGTAGTTTGTCTGGTTTATATATTATATGAGATGCCCCAAGGACCCAGACAAGCATTTCAGCTGGCCATGAATTATAACAAGTTCAGTCTGGGTAGCTTTAGTGCGGATCTGTCACAGCCAACTTTCTGGGTCATATTGGTTTATGGTCTCTTCATAAACCTGCAAAATTATGGGATAGACCAGAATTATGTTCAACGCTATATGGTGGCCCGCACTGAAAAAGATGCCAGAAGATCCGCTTTTTGGGGAGGTATGCTGTATCTGCCGGTTTCGGCGATATTTTTATTTATAGTCCTTATTTGCCTATTACCAATCGGGTGCCGGCATATTACCGGTTGAGTTGCAGGACATTAGCAGAAGCGACCAGGTGTTTCCCTATTTCATAGTAAATCAACTGCCCACAGGAATCACCGGGTTGTTGATCTCTTCCATATTTGCAGCGGGCATGAGTACCATTTCAACCAGTTACAATGGCGCAGCAACGGTAATTTTGACCGATTATGTGGGAAAATATAAAAAATCTCAAACTACGGAAAATCAGAAAATGATGGTGTTGTATCTGGCAACATTGATGGTCTGCATTCTGGGAATTTTAATTGGCGTTGCCATGATAAATGTAAAAAGCGCTCTTGACACCTGGTGGAAACTTGCCTCGATCTTTAGTGGAGGGATGCTGGGACTCTTCCTGTTAGGGGTTTTCTCGAAGGGCAAAAACCCTACGGGGGCACTGGTTGGAGTAGTGGTTGGACTATTGGTTGTTCTCTGGTTAAGCCTTTCTGATTTTTTTCTGGGCCCTGAGACCATTGGGATTCGATTTCATACCTATCTTACCATTGTGATTGGTACCCTGACTATTTTTATTACTGGATTTTTGATCGGGGTGATTACTAAACCACCAAATAACAACGCACAGAATGAGACTACTTTGTCCAAATAAATCGAGTAAGGTGCTATTACAGTTCACCATTGGATGTTTAATGCTCCCAGGTAGTGCAATAATAGCACAGCACCTTCCGGAGCCTGCCAGGATCGGTCAGGGGGCTTATATAAGCGGTGAATTAATTTATTCACTGGACAATAGGCCCACCCCGCAGTGCCACGCTTCTACCATAGAGGAGATTGATGACGGATTTATTGCTGCCTGGTTCGGTGGTACCCATGAGAAAAACATAGACGTTGGTATATGGACCTCCAGGAATATCAATGGGACATGGGCCAGTCCCACAGAAGTAGCCGATGGCGTTAAAAGTGATACTCTGCGATATCCCTGTTGGAATCCTGTGCTGTTCCAGCCCACTGAAGGGCCATTGATGCTGTTCTATAAGGTAGGGCCAAGTCCTTCAGAATGGTGGGGAATGCTGGTCACTTCTGAGGATGATGGACAGACTTGGTCTCGGCCACGGAAGTTGGGCCGGAGCAGGCATGGCCATCTACTGGGCCCCATTAAAAACAAACCGGTACAGCTGCAAGATGGCACCATCATATGTCCAACCAGCATTGAGTATGAGAATGAAAAGGGTGAAGACTTTTGGCGGGTGTATTTTGAGATTTCAAAGGACCTGGGGCAAACCTGGGAAGTAACTGAATTTGTCAATGATGGCATTGAGTTTGATGCCATTCAACCGAGTATCCTTTTCCACCTGAATAACCTGCCTCCCGGCCCGCCTGAGGTAGTGCGGCCAGCATCGACCGAAGCCTTCCGCGAGCGCTTAAGCTACTCTGCGGAGGCGCTTGGCGACAGCTCAAGGGCAGGCAGGCAAGGCAAATTACAGATCCTTTGTCGAACCCAACAGGGTGTAATCGCCCAAAGCTGGTCTGAAGACCACGGAAAAACCTGGAATGTAATGACTGCCACCAGTTTGCCAAACCCCAATGCCGGTACGGACGCGGTAACTCTAATGGATGGACGCCAATTAGTGGTGTATAATCATACCACCAGAGCAGGCAGCTTTCCAAAAGGCAGGAATATGCTGAACATTGCTATTTCAAAGGATGGAATCAGCTGGAATCCAGTACTGACCCTGGAGCGGAAAGAAGGTGAATATTCTTATCCGGCTGTTATACAGGCATCAGACGGATCAGTACATATTACTTATACTTACCTAAGACAATCGATAAAGCATGTGGTAGTCGATCCCGCTCAATTCAATTAACTACATTCCTCATCCCTCATCCCTCGTCCATCCCTCGTCCCTGATTACTCCACTTGTACCAGCCAACCACCGTCTTCAAACCATTTCTTTTGCAATGTTTCAAGGGTGCCCAACAACTGTAGTGAATGCAAATAGTTCTCTACCAGGTTTAAGAACAGGGCATCATCCGCCGGCAAGGCCATACCGATGGGTTCAATAGTAAGCGGCTGCTTTAAAGATGCTAAATTGGCATCAGGGTTTCTCAATTGAGTAATGGCAATGACCGGATAGTCTGCGACCAAAGCATCCACTTCATCATTCAATAAAAGATTTACAGCATCGTCGTAGTCATCTACTAATGTGAGAGTTGTATTGCCTAAAAAACTTTTTACGAAGTCTTCACTAGTGGATCCTTTTAGCGTTACCAATTTCACATCGCTTTGATTAATGGTACTGGCGCTTTGGGCTTCGGACAGCTTAGGAGACCTGGTTAAGATCGATTTACCAGATAATGTATAAGGACCAATAAATGCAACTTCCAGATTTCTCTCCGTGGTAATGGTCATCCCGGACATAATGGCATCAATCTTTCCTTGTTTCAAGGCTGGAAGAAGCTCGGCGAATGGCATTTGTTCGATCTTAAGTGCTACTTTCATGGCCTTGGCCAGCAGTGTCGCAATATCTACTTCATAACCGATAAGTGAACCGTCTTTTGATTTTATTGCATAAGGAGGCTGGTTACCGGTCATTCCGATCTTAATTTCCCCATTTTTAACAATTTTATTAAGAGTGGTTTGGGCTTTACTCTGGAATGATAACAGAACTACCAGAATAAAAACTGCACCGGTTTTAACAATAGCACTCAAAGTCATTTTCAATGATTTAATGGTTTAGTGATAATTTTTTAGGGATACAGTATTGCTGAAAATAACACCAAATCCAAATCTTTGATTGAAATACTGCTATCAATTGGTTGGTAGCTGGGGCTACACTTACCGTTAAGGTTCTTTACTTAGAAAAACCGCAGCTATGGCAAAGAAACCAATTCCCGTAATACCAGGAGGATAAACTCCTATCTTCAGGGATAATCCGATCATAATTATTCCAAGTACGATCAGCAGAATGGCAACAAATTTCTTCATGTGAACAAGTGATTGATGAAATTCAATCTACTGATTATGAATAATTTATGCAAGTAACATTCTTTATGTTCTGCAATGTCGCTCACCTGTGCCAAGTGACGGCTAAATCAAATATCAAATGCTCCCTTGTTCAACTGTTCAATTGTTCAACTGTTCAACTGTTCTCTTGTTCCCAAAAACCTGACTTAGTGACCAGTAAGCATATAGATCATACCCTTTCCATTTCCCTTCTGTTTCTTCTTTTAACTGCAACCACTGTTTCTTTCCTGCTTCCATGGCAGCAACGGGTTTATTTTTGGTTAACTCAAATGCCCGCGCTGACATCAACAAAATATAGGGATTTTCAGAGCGTAAGCCATCGATGATCTTGGAAATCCATTCCATGTGATCAAATCTACATAAGGTTTCCGCTGCAGTGATTGACACTAATGATGACTCTTCAGTTGCCAGTTGTATTAATGGCCCTAAAAAAGACGCAGGTAGTGTGCCCTGATATTGCATCCAGATCAACACCCAGTATTGAATCAGGGGATGTTCATGATTCAGATATGACAAAACTTCATCTTCATCTGGGCCTTCGAAATACAACCGGTCAAGCATGGTTAGCACTGTCTGCAACGGAAAAACTTCCTCATCTTGCAATTCCTGATAGGGGGTTGAGCCCTGTGAAACTTCATACATATAGGCCTCCGTGGCAAGTCCGCTGTCCCTGGTTTTTAGCACCATTTCTTGGTTTTTGTTCCTGAGATCAACCAGTACCTGCTCAAGTTCAGGGTCTGCTGCCAGATTATTGGTTTCAAATGGATCGGCCGAAGTGTGGTAAAGTTCTTCCACCGGTCTTTTAGGCAGCCACATAGATTGTTGGGCTGGGGTCATTTCCGGGTTGGTGCTTCGAATTCTTTTATTTGCCTGGCTTATTTCTGACTGGTCAGAATAGAAATTGGGTTGAATTAAGGGCAAATGGGGAAGATAGTTTCGCAGGTATCGATATTGCTTGGTCCTTACCGAGCGTACTAACTCATAGGCTTCATCCACCCGGTCGGAGGTGGCAAATATATAGTCGGCCTGTTCTGTGGCATCTGGACCGAGAAACGGCATTCCCT
>QIEB01000082.1 GCA_003229495.1 Flammeovirgaceae bacterium | reverse complement strand
ACAAAAAACGGTTTTACATTCCTGAGGAGGATAAATGGATCACTTTGAAAGTGTCAACCCAGGCCCTTAGAACAATCAATAAGAATGGCATCACTAGTGTATTGAAGAAGGCCAGGGCCAACGGCATGCTGGTATAAAAGTTTGTAATAATGGCAAAAAAAGGAAACAGAGTTCAGGTGATACTGGAGTGTACAGAGCATAAAGACTCAGGCATGTCTGGTACTTCCCGCTATATCACTACCAAGAATAGGAAGAACAGTCCAGATCGCATGGTATTAAAAAAATTCAACCCGGTCCTGAAAAAAATGACCGTTCATAAAGAAATCAAATAATCATGGCTAAGAAAGTTGTTGCTGGTCTCAGGAAGCAAGGAAGCAAGAAATTTGCAAAAGTAATTAAAGCCATAAAATCACCTGAAACCGGAGCCTACTCTTTTAAAGAGGAAATGGTACCGGTCGAAATGGTCAGGGAGGTCCTCGGGAAATAATTCCAATCAACCATATGAAGTCCCGACGGGACTTTTTTTTTATCCTCTGTTATGGGAATTTTTGATTTTATATCCAAGGAAAAAAAGGAATCACTGGATAAAGGCCTGGAGAAAAGTAGTAAAAACATTTTCTCAAAGTTGGGCAAGGCTATTGCCGGTAAGTCCAAGGTGGATGACCAGGTCTTAGATGAGCTGGAAGAAATCCTGATTACTGCCGACGTTGGCGTCACTACTACTATCAAGATCATTGAACGCATCGAAAAGCGAGTAGCCAAAGACAAATACCTTAACACCTCGGAACTTAATAACATACTGCGGGAGGAAATAGCAGGTTTGCTGGAGGAAAATCACACTTCGGATGTTTCCGGTTTCGAAATTTCCGCCGACAAGAGACCATATGTGATCCTGGTGGTGGGTGTAAACGGTGTGGGCAAGACCACTACTATAGGAAAATTAGCCGCCCAATATAAACAACTGGGCAAAAAAGTCATACTTGGCGCCGCCGACACATTTCGAGCAGCCGCTGTTGATCAATTAAAAATATGGGGCAAACGAGTTGAAGTTCCGGTGGTCTCCCATGGTATGTACTCCGACCCTTCAGCAGTGGCCTATGACGCAGTAAAGCAAGGGGTAGATCAACAAGTTGATGTAGTACTGGTTGATACTGCTGGTAGGCTCCATACCAAAATCAACCTGATGAATGAGCTTTCCAAGATCAAGCGGGTAATGCAAAAATTCATCCCGGATGCCCCACATGAAATTTTACTGGTACTCGATGGAAGTACCGGACAAAATGCCTTCATACAGGCTCAGGAATTTACCAAGGCCACCGATGTAACTGCTCTGGCCATAACCAAACTTGATGGTACTGCAAAGGGGGGGGTGGTAATTGGTATTAGTGACCAGTTCAAAATACCTGTCAAATATATCGGCGTTGGTGAGCAGGTCGGTGATCTGCAACCATTCAATAATAGAGAATTCGTGGAATCTTTGTTTAAGCAGTGATCAATTGGTGAGTGAGTGAGTGAGTGAGTGAGTTGGCCTCTTGTGCGAGAATGCCCGGTTCCAGGCGCTAAGCGCATACCACAATTTATAATTTTTCATTTCTAATTACTATTTTCTATTTCATCCACCTTTTTCCTAAATCCAAACCTCCATGACAAGTAGTAACTAAAGCCAAATTGATCCTTGTCATCAGCCCTGCTTTCCCCAAATCCCGGTAACCAATGGGGCTCCAATTCATCAAATTGCACGCTCTTTAAGAATTTATACCTCAAAGTAAATCCCATAAATAGTCCTTTCCACAAATTAATCTTGTTGCCTATGGTAAACTCCGCCCATTGCCCTTTGCCCTTTTCATTGGAAGCTGTTATCAGTGTGTTACCAAAAGCATCCACTGTATTATAGATTAATAAGTCATCAAAGGTACTTGTGGCGTATCGAAACCCAATAGTAATAGCATGGAGGGAAGACGGGTCGTACAAAAAATTAATCTCCGGACCGATTCTAAAATAAGATCCATCGTTGGTGTAAGAAAACCCTTCCTCAATCTCCTCTATTTTCGAAGTACCATACTCCAAAACAAGAAAATAATGTCTGAAGTCTACATCTAATTGGAATTCCGTCTGAGACTTTGTGTCGTCCCATAGGTTACGACTGAAACTATTAAGGTCCACCCCGAACCTGGCCCCAGTGGGTATAAATTCTTTCAATTCCATCTTTACTTTGGGTGGTTTTGGTGGAGGTACTGTTGCCGTATCAGTTTGACCAAAACCCCGTAGCATACTAAGGAGCAGCACCACGCTAACGATATACCTCAACATTGGTGTTTTCTGGTTCTAAAAGTGATGGATTCAAAATTCCAAGGGAGTCAAAGGTGAACACTCCCACCTCCAGGTTATCAATTATCTGTTCAGGTCCACAATCAACAGAAATAAGCCGTTGTTGTCTTTGATAGCGTAATTCCAAAGTGTCACTGCCCTGATCACTATCAAACACAAATACTGTGACATTAACACCGGTATTAACCGGTAAAACAACCCTGGACAAAGTATCTGTACCAATAAATATACTGTCGGTGTCCAAAGCGGTAACGCGTGAAAAAATAAGAGTGTCATTCTCTAAGAATGAACTGTCAGTATCGGGGTAAATTACTCTTTTGAAACTGATTTTTACCCGGGTATCATTGTCGGTAAAACAACTCTCGTCCCCGGCACAAGTTGTAAATCCCATAAATGTGGCGAGTATTGCTAAATTACTGACAACCCAGGACCAAACCCTAATTCTCATGGGACATTCCATTTACAAGTCCCAAAGATATATAAATTATCTGTTTGAAGTGTGGAGCAACAGTATGAAGCAACAGTGTGAAGCAACAGTGTGTTTATTGATAAGTCGATGGAGATTGATGGCCTGCCCTGATTTTTTTTAGTAATTTTGTGCTCCCAAAAGCTCCCAAATTTGAAAACCGGCGTTCGCAATAAGGATAAAATCAATGTGATAACCCTCGGTTGTGCCAAGAATCTGGTCGACTCAGAGGTTATGATCACACAATTGAAGGGCAATGAAATTAATGTGGTTCATGAATCACCTAAAGATGACGCTAATATTGTGATCATTAATACTTGCGGATTTATTGATAACGCTAAGCAGGAATCCATAGATACTATTTTACACTATGCCAATGCCAAAGAATCCGGCGACATTGAAAAGTTGTTTGTAACCGGTTGTCTGTCTCAGCGCTACCGGGACGAGTTGGAAAAAGAGATCCCAATGGTGGATGCCTTCTTTGGAACCATGGAGCTGCCGCTGCTTTTGAAGAAGTTCAACGCTGACTACAAACATGAACTGGTGGGTGAGCGGTTGATTACTACTGCACAACACTATGCTTACATGAAGATTTCTGAGGGGTGCGATCGTCCTTGTTCTTTTTGTGCTATACCCCTGATGCGAGGGAAGCACCGCTCAAAACCAATGGAAGTGCTGGAAGCAGAGGCTCGTCATCTGGTAAAACATGGAGTAAAAGAATTATTGCTAATCGCCCAGGACAGCACTTACTATGGGCTGGATATCTATAAAAAACGAAACCTGGCAGAGCTCTTGTCCCGTCTTTCTGATATCGAGGGATTGGAGTGGATTCGTTTGCATTACGCCTTTCCGGCGGGTTTCCCGGAGGATATCCTGGATGTTATGGCCGACCGACCCAACATTTGCAACTACCTGGATATACCGCTTCAGCACGGGTCCACCAAGATGTTAAAACTGATGCGACGTGGCATTACCAGGGAGCGGACTGAAAGGTTACTGCATAAGATCCGTACCAAGGTGCCGGGAATCACTATTCGCACTACCCTAATTGCCGGCCACCCCGGTGAAACTGAAACAGATTTTCAAGAGATGCTGGACTTTGTACAAGCCAGCCGGTTTGAGCGATTAGGGATTTTTACTTACTCCCATGAGGAACAGACGCACAGTTTTTCCATGAAAGATGACCTGTCAGCCTCGGTAAAGCAGGAACGCGCAGATGCTATTATGGAGGTACAGGAACAGATCTCTGCGGAACACAATCAAAGTAAAATCGGGATGGTGTTAAAAGTACTGATCGATCGCAAAGAAGGGACGAACTTCAT
>QIEB01000032.1 GCA_003229495.1 Flammeovirgaceae bacterium | reverse complement strand
GTATCGGGTTGAGGGGTCCATTTGCTCTGGTGCCATCCCCGCCCAATTATCCATTGCCCTGGATCGCTCTCTTTCACTGCTGCCTCTACCATGTCCACTACTTCCTGATAATTTTTGGCATACATAAGATCAAGTTGAAGTTTGTTGTAACCCATGCCCATAAAATGTCCATGCCCTTCAATCCATCCGGGAGTCATGGTGAGTCCCTTCAGGTTAAGAACAAGGGTATGATCGGCCACTCTATTTGATGCCACAGTGGTGTCATCTCCCAGGTAGGCTATCTTCCCATCAATTATTCCAACCGCATGCACTTTAGGCTGATCTGTATTCAGGGTATGGATTACCCCATTGATGATAAGGAGATCAAAAGGTTGGGGAGCACTGCAAGCAACCAGCAGGGTTAAACAGAATAAAGTGAAACGGAAAGACTTAAACTTTTGAAATAGTATTGGTTTGGTCATTATTCCTGAAACCTAACTATTTTGTGCCAAGTTCCATAATCCCAAGATATGTTAGCTGCCTGAAATCATGAATTATTAAATCCGCTGAGGTCAAATCCTGATTACCGGAATTAGGGTTTTGGAAGCCAATACATTTCATATTCGCTCTTTTTGCGGCGGTCACGCCATGATGGGAATCTTCGATGACCAGGCATCGACTACTAACACTATTGGTTAGGCTGGCAGCAACTTTGAATATTTCCGGATTTGGTTTTGAAAATTTCAAGTCGGCCCCACTTACCTTATGGTTAAAAAAGTGGGTAAGCTGAAATAATTCCAGCACCAAAAGGATGCTTTCCATGGTGGAAGAAGAGGCCAAAGTCAGGTTAATCTGCTCAGAATGCAATGATTTGATCAGTTGGTAAACCCCGGGTATAGGAGCAAGGTCGGGCTCACATTTAAGCCGTTGATGATAAAGATCCCGGTCCTGTTTTAGTATTTCTTCAAGGGTAGTAGATAATGAAAATTTCTTGATTAATTCCTGCCACATGTTCTTTGAGGATCGTCCTATGTATGTCTGGTACTCTTCCGGATCCAAAGAGATGTTATGTAACCGGAACAACTGATCCTGTAATTCCTGGTGAATAGGTTCGCTATCAATGATTACCCCGTCCATATCAAAAATTACTGTTTCAATCATATTTCTCCCGGAGTTAATGTCTGTAATGTTTAGTAACCATATGCCTTTTAATAGAAGCCAAAAATAATAATATTAAAAATTATCAACCTTTTATTATGAGATATGAAATTCTTTTAAGGTTATCAACGTTTTTTAATTGAACCATGAAGAACCTTGTTTGTTGTGCAATTATTCTGGTTGGTAGCAGTATCGTCTTTGGCCAATCAAATGACAAAATTATCCCTCCGGAAATTCAATACGTTAACCTTGAACCCGGGGTGCGATTGGAAGTATTGGATTGGGGGGGGGCGGGCGACCCCATTATGTTCCTGGCCGGCCTTGGCAATACAGCTCATGTTTATGAAAATTTCGCCTACAATTTTACAGCGAATTATAGGGTCTTTGGATTAACCCGCAGGGGTTATGGTGCTTCTAGCCAGCCAAAATACGGCTATGATATACCCACGCTGGCACAGGATATCAGAGGTGTATTGGACAGCCTGAAGATTGAGAAGATAATACTTATTGGCCATAGTATTGCCGGGGATGAGATGACTGCGTTTGCTGCCAACTACCCAGACAGGGTAAGCAAACTAATTTACCTGGACGCGGCTTATGACCGCTCTGATTTTGTCAGCCTAATGCGGAAAGCGCCATATCCCCCCCAGGCGCAACCGGAGATGTCTACCGCTGATTCTGCCTCTTCATTTACTGTGAGCGCCTATTTATCTAACATGTTCGGAATGAAATTTCCTGAGTCTGAAGTTTTGGCTACCCGCATCTTTACTGAGGAGGGGAAATTAAATGGCTCAGTAACTCCCGATCATATCAGTATAAAGATCATTATGGGGCTTGAACCCCCATTGTACAAAGACATTCAATGCCCCGTGCTTGCTGTATATGCAGTTTTCAATCATGTCTATGAATTATTTCCTAACTATGAAGGTTTTGACCATCGTAACAAATTATTGGCACACCAAGCCATGGAAGTGTTAAAACCTTATGTACTGGATCAAATTCAAAATTTCATGGATCAGGTAGACCGAAAACAGGTCATCAGATTTGACGGCGCTGATCATTTTGTCTTCATGACACATGAAAGAGAGGTTGTCAATGAACTCCTTCAGTTCCTGTCAAAAGCGGTATAAGGCACTTCCGTCTCTCTAACTTTTTTTATGGACCTGACATCCACCAAAGACTGTTATTAATCAGCAAGTTACCCACAATCACTTGTATAAATACTTATATACTAGCTGCTTAAGCGAGAAACTTTCTTTAAGTGAAATACGTTTTTTATAGTGAATCCACAGTTAAAACCATGTCAATCAATGAATTGAAAGTACAGATCCTGGAATCCGTAGGTGGGCTGGATCAAGTACAATCGGAGAAGGTGCTTGGCTACATACGGCGGGTGGTAAGGTCCAGACGCGACCAAGAGGACTATCTCAACTTCAAGCGTAGGGCCATGGAAGAAATACAGGTCGCTATCGACAAAAATAGTGACCCCCGAGCCGCTTAAACACCATTAACTCATCTGTTCTCCCAGAGCAGTTACTTTTGCCGTGTAGAGACGAGCAATCAGATCTTTTTGATTATTGGATTAAAGGCCTTTGAGGCTACCAGAACACGATCTCCAATGGCCAGTTCGGAGGCGGTCTTGCTATCTACGATTATCTTAACCAAGTTATTGTCAATTAGCACTGTTACTACGAATATTACATCTTCAGCAACCAGCTCAATTACCTCTCCTATAAACTGAAATTTGCCGCTTAAGTGCCGATATGAGAAAAAATCACTCGGTGTACTTGCGCTTTGGACCTGGCCATCTTCCAGGTGAATCACCAAATCGGAAAGCTTAAATATTTCTCCAACGTCGTGACTCACTAAAAAAGTGGTCAGTTTAAGCCTCCTATGGGCCTCTAAAATGTAGTCTTGCAATTTAGTGCGCATGGCTTGGTCCAAAGCAGAAAGTGGTTCATCCAGTAAAAGGACCATTGGCTTTGCTACCAGAGCCCTTGCCAGGGCCACTCTTTGTCGTTGTCCACCAGATAAAGTAGACGGTTTCTTGCTACTAAGGCTTTCCAATTCTACCACTTGCATCAGTTCATCCACAAAGTCTTTGCTGGTGCCTGGCTTCACACCATATAAGAGATTTTCCCTCACCGACATGTTGGGAAAAAGGGCAAAGTCCTGAAAAACCATTCCAATGCTGCGGTTGCCGGGTTTTTTATTAATACCCTTCTTACTATCAAGCCACACCTCATCGTTCACCTGAATAAGACCGAATTCGGGGGTCATAAGCCCTGCCAGAATTCTGAGCAGGGAGGTTTTACCAGCACCGGATTTACCATAAAGTGTTACCAAATGGCCCTGCTCAATTCGCCGGTCTACCTGAAGTTGCATGGTACCGTTTGGCCCATCGAGTAGCTTGGTTATTTGGATGTGGATCATTGCCAGAATCTCTTTATATAGCCGCCATTCACCAGGTAAACTAACAGAAGTACTACGAATGCCAGGGTCAAAAGAATCAATGAATATTGATGAGCGGCCCCATAATTAAGTGACTCCACCTCATCATAAATTGCAATGGAAGCCACTCTGGTACGATCCGGAATATTTCCACCAATCATCAAAACCACCCCAAATTCTCCAACCGTATGAGCAAATGACAATACAATCCCAGTGAGCAAAGACGGCTTAATATTTGGCAGTTCCACTTTTAAAAGTGTGGTCAGATATGATTTTCCCATCACTTTAGAAGCGTCAAGCAGGGACGAAGGCAAGCTGGTTAATCCGCTTTGTATGGGGTGTACCATAAAGGGCAAAGAGTATATGACTGAGGCTATAACCAACCCAGGAAATGAAAACGCCAGCCTTAGGCCAAACCATTGTTCCAGTATTTGCCCTAACTGGCTGTCAGGGCTAAAAGCCAACAACAAATAAAACCCCAAAACTGTGGGAGGAAGCACTAAGGGCATGCTCACCAGCGTCTCCAGAA
>QIEB01000044.1 GCA_003229495.1 Flammeovirgaceae bacterium | reverse complement strand
GGCGTGGTCGATTTCCGAATTTTTTATAGACTAGCGTACTACTTCTACTTTTACGGCATTAAGGCCTTTTTTACCTTCTTCAACTTCGTACTGTACCTGATCATTTTCACGAATATCGTCAATTAGACCACTAGAATGTACGAAGATGTCTTGACCTTCATTGTCGGGTACTATAAACCCAAATCCTTTAGAGTAATTAAAGAATTTTACTGTTCCTTTTTCCATATTAATTTTTACTAAATATATTGATAAAGCCTAAAGTTATAAATAATTGCCAGTAAATAAAGTCCCCATCAGTTTCTTTTACCGTTAACTACGGTCCGATTATTTCTTTTTACTATCACCTGTGGTTAAAAATATCAACCGGGAAAAGCACTTAAATTAACCATATCCTATGGTACTGGCTAATTGATCCTCATCATTATAATACTATTAATACAGGAGGTTGTTACGGGTTAGTATTGTTTAAGTACTACTTCGTAATAAAAAGAATACCCCCCGTCTCCAGTACCAGGGCCTTATAATATTATTTAAACAGAAATCCCCGAGGACCAATGCCGGTGGGGAATTCATCTAGCCTATTTCCGTCAGTATCATACCGGAATCCAGTGCCGGTAGATTGAAAAGCATTGGAATCTCCCAAGTACACTTCATTGGATTCCGGGTTCACTCCTATGCCGTAAAGTGCGAAGCCATTTTCAATAAATGCATTCACCTCTTGGGTATTTAAGTCAACGCTATACACCGTGGTAAGGCCGGTAAATGAATTGTTGGTGCCACCCAAAAAGTATATGGTATTGCCGGTACCATCAATGGCCAATTTTTCATTAAACCCGCCGGTGGTCAAGCCCCCTATTTCTGACACCATGGACATATTATCTGGATCAATCTCCACCAAATTGCCGCTGGTACACAGCACCCAAATCATGCCTTCGCCATCAACTACCAGATTACTAGGTCCGGTTGGAACGGCAACCTCGGTTAGCGACAGATCATCAGGGTCAAACACCGAAACAGTAGTTCCGCCCTCATTGGCTATGTATAATTTATTATTATAAGCCAACAAACCTTGCGGACGGGCACTCAGCATAACGGAATCAACCACGGTGTTGTTGTCCAGATCTACTATGGCAATAAAAGAATCAGGATTATCGGTGAAAGCTGTATTAATATCACCCCAGTTCGATACAAAGCCCAGGTTCCCGATGGCTGCAAAATCTATGGGATTGTCAAGACCCTGATCAACTGTCTGTACTAATTCCAAGTCATCATTTAATACGTCCAGTCGATCCGGTGCGTTAGTGACCAGATAAATAAGATCCTGATAATGAACAGCTTGTTGCACTGTAGCTGTAGCTTGATATACGGAGGTTTCAGAAGTACCTTCTTTTATGTCAAAAACATCTATGGTCCCATTTGCTGAAAAAAAGTTACCTTCATTAAGAATCAGTACCTGAGTTATTTCTAATGAGGTGATATCGATTTCAAACTCACCAATCCCGATTTGACCTAGCCGGTCTATCGCTATAAATCTTGCCAATGAAGCAGCATTTTCAGTTTCGCCCGCGGTAAATTCAAATGTAGCACTCCCACTGGAGGTATTTTCGCCTTGTATACTTGTTCTAAGCAAACTTCCTTCCCCTTCAACTACTTCACCTAATATGCCATCAATCTCCAACAGACCCGGAATAGTGGTGGCAACTTCTAAGATTATGATACTGTCTGGCTTTACATTTCCATCCCCTTGAATAGTTAAAGTGGGCGGGCTTACCGACCCATCATCCTCTGAACACGCATAGACCATTAACAGGAAAACCAAGAAAAAATATACTCTTTTTAAAATCATTATTTTGTTTTAATTATAGGTGATAGTAATATTCAATTGATAGTTTCTTCCGGGCATGGCCCGATTTTCAAAAGTCTCGTAGATTTCGTTGAATGCATTGTTGACCAGAAACTGCAAGCCCCAATCAAGTGAACCCAGGGATCCGGTTCTCCCCGCTTGGAATCTCCAGAGAGTATATTTGGGCAAAGCTGGAAGTTCATTATTGGTTTCCACAAAGCGTTGGCTGCGAAACTGAGAAACTACTCCCAGGTTCCATTTTCCATAAAACAATTTCCAACTGCTATTAATCACATGTACTGGTGTATATGGCAGCTGTTTATCCTTGGACCGGTCTACCGGACTAAGCGTATTCTTATTAACCGCATTATTGAAAACCCCGCTGATATCCAATGATGTACGCCAAGCACTTCCAGGAAGTTGCCAATTAACCGTTTGTTGATATTCAACTCCGGAGGCCAGTACTTCCCTTATGTTATCAGGGTACCAAAAAGAGGTAATCCCTCCGTCAGGATTTTCATCCCGTCCTCCGGGTATCCAGATGATCCAGTTATCGACTTTATGTCTGAACAGGCGGGCATTCGCTAGCAATGTCCATTGGTCTTTATTCAATTTCATCTCCAACCCCATTTCAAAATTGTCAGAGGTTTCGGCCTTGAGATCAGGATTTCCTCCTGGACTCCAATAGAGGTCGTTTAAGGTAGGAAGGCGATAACTTTTACCCACCTGTAAATCAGCAAATAGCTTTAATGACTTTGAAGTGAAAAATATGTATTCTCCTGAAAATAAAGGTGACATGGCTTTGAATTCGCCATTGACCATAGGCGATCGAAGGCTCATTCCCACCGATACATTCTTGAATTTTTTCCATATGGCTGAAGCAAATAATTCGCTGCGGGTTTCTTTGGTATTCTCCTGATAGGAATCAACTTTTGGCCTCAGGTAATTAAAATTACCACCAGTCCGCAAAATCCATGCCTCAGATTGTTCCCACTCAACTTCATAAGACCCGAACCAACGGTAAAGTCTGGTACGCTCAAAACGGTTATATATTTGTAGATCGTCGGTAAAACCACCCTGGAATTTTCCTGACAAATTATTGACATTCCATTGCCAGGATAAAGCTATTCTTGAGTTCTCGCTTTGTAATTCATCGTCTCCCGAAAAATCATTTTTATTGGGCTGGATTTCCCGGTCATGTTTATTATACCAAAAGTGCAGTGAAAGCTGATGAGATTTATTTATTAGGTATGAGAGATCCTGGGCCACTCCATAATGCTGAAAACCTGCGTTTCCCTGTCGATATTCTGTACCTGCCAGTTCATATTTGAAGTTGTTGTTAGCTTGTCGCCGAAACAATTTTGTAGAAGAGCTAAGTTTTTTGTTCGAGTATCGATAATTAACGCTGGTACCCCTGTATCCGTAGCTACCCAGACTCGAATTCCATGCTACACTATGTCCCTTGTTATATCTGAGCTGACTGCTAATGTCAATGGTACCTCCCAGGGCCCCATTTCCAAACATCGCCCCTACTCCTCCGTTTTGTATTTTTATCAAATCACCGCTGCCAGAGGCAATCTCACTGAAATCTGTTTGACCCAAGGTAAAGGAGTTGATTTCCATACCCTGCCACCTTAAGCTGGTACGGGAAGCTCCCAGTCCCCTCAGATTAATGGACGACAACTGTCCCGGAGCTCCGTATTGGATAAAATAAACCGGGACTTGATCTTCAATGACTTGAGCCAGGTTTTGCAGTACCACAGTGTCGGTATTAAACGTCTGTTGTTTTCCACCTGGAAGATATTTGGCCGGATCGTTTGCTGATATTACCACCTCCTGAAGCCAGAGAGTGTCCGACTGTGAATAGGCTTGGTGGCCAAACAGAACTCCAACTAACAGGGAGAAAATTGCGTTGCCGGGCGCCCCAACTGATCTCAAAATGAAATATTTTCAGGTTCAAATCACACTTCGCCCGAGTGTAACTTATGATAACATGTCGGCAGGTCTCCTGGCTAACTCTTTCGTTACGGCCTTCCCTCCCGTTGATTGCGGAAAGTGACCAAGGTGGTAACGAATACAATAAAGTTTACAGTTGCGGGGACAGCTCCGGGTTAGATTTCTCGCACCGGATTCCCTTTTCATCCACTCCTGATGATTTCAGGGTGAAACCAACATCAATGCAAATGTAGCTTAAAACGTATTATGGTACAAACAAATCAAATGTCGAATGTCGAATGTTGAACTCCGAACTCCGATTAACGAATCTCGAAGTTCTTGGCTTCAACTTATGTATTCTACGTTCAACATTTGACGTATCAGTGTCCGGCGTTCG
>QIEB01000099.1 GCA_003229495.1 Flammeovirgaceae bacterium | reverse complement strand
CAAAGTACATCACGAAGTTCGAAGATACGCCAGAGAAGGTAAGGAGGTGATACTGATCGGACATGCTGGTCATGTTGAGGTTATTGGTACCATGGGTCAATACGACACTAGTATTGGTGGAAAAATTTATCTGGTGCAATCAGAAGAGGACGTTGAACAACTAAATGTGAAAAACCCGGTAGCCCTGGGATACGTCACCCAGACCACCCTGTCGGTATTTGATACAGAAAAAATTATACAGGCCCTTAAAAGGCGTTTCCCCAATATCTGTGGACCCAGAAGCGATGATATCTGTTATGCCACCCAAAACCGTCAGCAAGCGGTGGTTCAATTAGCAGAGGAAGTAGATGTATTACTGGTAGTAGGTAATGAGAACAGTTCAAATTCTAACCGGTTGAGAGAGGTTGGAGAGCAGTATGGTGTTCAATCTTACCTTATCCCTGGACCTGATGACATCAATCCAGACTGGTTTTTAAATGGCTGCCAGATTGGAGTTACTGCTGGCGCTTCAGCCCCGGAGGTGCTGGTAAACGGAGTGCTTGACCGTCTGAGGGAGTTGGGTGCAACCGTAGTTTCTGAGATGTTGAGTGAGGACGAAAAGATCACTTTTCCCCTCCCAAAGCAACTGAGACGAAAAGTTGAGATTGAATAATTTATTCATAAGAATGCATGAGCGTACCTATAAGACAACAGATAACCGTAGCAACATATATAATTGGACAAAAGCTGAAGGGAAACAAGCGTTATCCTTTGGTACTGATGTTGGAGCCTCTTTTCCAATGTAATCTAGCCTGTGCTGGTTGTGGAAAAATAGCCTATCCTGACCATATTCTAAAACAGAGAATGTCCGTGCAAGATGCCTTAAATGCGGTGGACGAATGTGGGGCCCCTATGGTTTCTATTCCAGGGGGAGAACCACTGATTCATAAGGAAATGCCCCAGCTTGTCCAAGGACTTATTGATAGAGAAAAATATATTTATCTCTGTACCAATGCCATCCTGCTAAAGCGAAAAATCGATGATTATACCCCTTCCCCATTTTTGACCTTTTCTGTTCATCTTGATGGCAACCGGGAGCGGCACGATGAATCTGTATGTAAAGATGGGATTTTTGACATAGCGGAAGATGCCATTAAACTGGCGGTGGGCAAGGGGTTTAGAGTAACGGTAAACTGCACCTTGTTCCAGGGTGAAGACCCTGACCAGGTGGCGAAGTTTTTTGACTATGCCATGACTCTGGGCATCGAGGGTATTACTATTTCGCCTGGCTACAGTTACGAAAAGGCCCCTCAGCAAGATGTTTTCCTTCCCCGAAAGAAAAGTAAAGAGCTTTTCAGGGAAATATTCAAAAGACAGAATGGCCATAAGCCAAAGTGGGACTTCAATCAATCAGACCTGTTTCTGGACTTCCTTGCGGGCAATCAAACCTATAGTTGCACCCCCTGGAGTAATCCTACCTACAATATATTTGGATGGCAAAAACCTTGCTATCTGCTGGATAAAGAGGGATTTGCCAAAACCTTCAAGGAATTAATGGAAGAAACCAATTGGGACAAGTACGGTACCGGTAAAAATCCCAAATGTGACAATTGCATGGCCCATTGTGGTTATGAAGGGACTGCGGTTGATGATACTTTTGCTCATCCGTTAAAAGCTTTGAAAGTCCATATGAGAGGCCCCAAAACCGAAGGCAGTATGGCAGAAGAGCTGCCTATTTCTTATGAATAGCTGGTAATGTTGTTTTTGGCGGTGGCCACCCTGGCCTTATGGTTAATCATTTTTTTACTCCCCTGGAAACCCTGGCTGGTCCGGGAAAAATGGGATGTCACCAATAACAGCCCAAGATCCAATCTCAATGAAATCACCGTGCTGATCCCGGCACGCAATAAGGAATTGGTGATTTATAGAACACTTCAATCAGTATTGTCTCAGGGACAGGATCTAAAAGTTATAGTGATTGACGATCAATCTAAAGATTCTACGGAGGTGGTTGTTAAGGAATTTGGCAAACAGGTTTCACTGCTGAGTAGTCCTCCGCTTCCGTCTGGCTGGAGTGGAAAACTATGGGCGCTGGAACAAGGCAGGAAAGAAGTTGATACCTCCATAATTTTGCTGCTGGACGCGGATATAGAGCTACAACCTTATGTTATCCAGGGGTTGCGTCAACATATGATCACAGAAAAGAAAGACTTGGTGTCACTTTTGGCCAAACCGCCACTGGGCAGCTTCTGGGAGCAATTGTTAATGCCGGCGTTCATCTATTTTTTCAAATTGTTATATCCGTTTTCTCTAGCCAATAGTAACTCAAAATTTGTAGCCGCGGCTGCCGGTGGCTGTATAATGATAAGGTCAAACGTCTTGGAAGAAATAGGAGGCTTCACTGCTATTGGTACCGCCCTTATTGACGATTGCAAGCTGGCAAACGAAGTAAAAAAAGCAGGTTTTGGTACCTGGCTTGGACTGACTCACTCAATCACCAGTACCAGACCCTACCAGGGGTTCGGCGAGATTTGGGATATGGTAGCTCGTACCGCTTATTCACAACTCAATAAATCTGTATTGTTGCTGCTGTTTTGTACAGTAATCATGGTTTTAGCCTATGTGGTACCGGTATTTGCAATATGGCAAGCAAGCGAGCTGCTAACCATTTTGGGAGCAGCTACCTGGTTGGTGATGTCCCTGACTTATATGCCGGTTTTGAAATACTATCAAATGTCCTGGCTATGGGCACCTTTGCTGCCATTGATCGCTCTTATGTTCCTGGGAATGACCTGGAGCTCGGCTATCCGTTATTGGCGTGGGGAGCGCATGAGATGGAGAGGACGAACTGTGTTTGCAAGCTCCAAGCACCAAGCTCTAAATCACAACTAAGTTGTCTTGTCCTGAAATAGGTTGACACAAATGAACCTATTATGGACAAAAGAGTAAAATTAAAAAACAACTGCACGGTACGACGTTACAGTAAGGCGCTAAAGCTTCAAGTGCTATCGGACCTATCTAATGGTAAAATGAACAAGAGTGAGGTGATATCTCATTATGGAGTAAATCCAAGCACATTATATGGGTGGATGAGAAAATTCGGTAGATTGGATTTGTACAATCCACGAGTAATCATTCAAATGCCTGAAGAACAAGATAAACGCAAAGCATTGGAACAGGAGCTCAAAGAGCTCAAGGAAGCGCTGGTTCAAACACAACTCAGAGCGATCCGTGCAGAGTCGGACTTGGAGGTAGCCTTGGAGATGTTAGGAACCAGTAAAGGTGTGTTCAAAAAAAAGCGCGACGCCTCTCACTCCCCAAAGCAATCGAAAAAGGGGAAAGTATAAACCTGACCACTAGCTGTATTTGCAGCCATTACCAAATAAGCCGACAAGCCTATTATAAGCAGCGACAGTGGGAAAAGGAGCATCGGTTACAAACTGATCAAGTGAATCAAATGGTGCAACAGGTGCGAAGGTTACTACCACGAGTGGGAGGCAAGAAACTCTATAGAATGATACAACCAGTACTTCAAAAAAAAGGAATTAAAATGGGAAGAGACCTATTTTTTGATCATTTAAGGAATAATGGTCAATTAATCAGACCACGAAAGCAATACACGGTTACTACGCAATCCTCACACCGTTTTCGCATCTATGATAATTTATTGTTAAATCGAACATTGAGCGGTAGCAATCAGGCCTGGGTATGCGATATTACCTATTTGAGGACTCATAATGGGTTTTGTTATCTGGCTCTGATTACCGATGGATGGTCACGAAAAATTATGGGCTTTGATGTGAGTGATTCTTTGGAGTTAACAGGATGTTTACGAGCTCTGAAAAGTGCCCTAGTTCAACTGCCGCCAAAGTATCAACTGATCCATCACTCTGATCGTGGATTTCAATATTGTTCTAATGCATATACTAATCTGCTCAAAGCAAATGACATTAAAATCAGCATGGCTGAAAAAGGGAATTGTTATCAAAATGCAATTGCTGAACGTGTTAATGGGATACTCAAAAACGAGTTCTACCTGGATACCAAGTTTGCTGATTTAACACAAGCTAAAATTGCTGCTAAAGAGGCAATCTCTCTTTATAACAACTATAGACCTCATTTAATGCTGGACTATAAAACTCCAGATTATGCACATTATAACTATATTAAATAATCGTTTAACCTGTCAACTAAAACCAGGACAAGACAA
>QIEB01000203.1 GCA_003229495.1 Flammeovirgaceae bacterium | reverse complement strand
GACTTCCTGCAATGGGAGTATTATCCTGAAAGAGGCTATAATAAGCCCTCATTGGGAATTATTCCCTTATTGCTGGTGCCTCCAAACTCGAAAAAACTAATTATTGGCAGTGGAGGTGGAAGGCAGGTGCGTTTTGCAAGTGCTACAGGACATAAAAATATTACAGCTGTCGAGATTGAACCAGCGGTCATTAATGCCGTCCGGGATCCTGATTTCCTCCTGGAAGAATTTCAGTATGTATATGATAAACCAGGTGTACGAATCATAGTATCAGAAGGGAGAAAGTATCTTGAAAGACTAAAGGAAAAACAAGACCTGATTTACTTGCCAAGTGTTGGAGGATATCCTCAGATGATGCTTGAACCAGGTAATCTTATTAGAACTTACGAGGCTTATAAGTTGGCGAAAGAGCAACTTTCAAAGAACGGGTTATTTGCCATTTGGTATCCCGCCGGACTCGATTCAAGGGGAGTTTTAACTGATCAATATGTATCAACGCTAAGAGAATTGGGCATGGCAGTTAGAGCTTATAGAAACGATAGGGAGTTCTTAATTTTGTCAACGCCAAACCCAGAATCTCAGCTGCCTCAATCTGAGGAACTGATGAATCTTATGACGACTTACTACATTGAGGCCGGCGGTTCTTTCAATAGTTTTCCAATCCCTTTAATTCCAATAGAATATGTAGTTACTGAAGACCCTTCGTTCCAGCCAGTAACGGATGACCGGCCCTATTTAGGTGGAAATTTAAGCCACATTTTTTCATCCCGTCAGATTTATCAATTATATGGTTTTGGAGGATTGGTGCTTCTAGTATTGGGACTAGTAATATATTTTGTTTTAAGAAAAAAAGGCAACCCTGCAATTCCAGGGAGAAATTTTAACTCATTGACGGTATTGGCATTATTTCTGGGAGCGAATTTCCTGCTTGTTGAGCATCATCTGGTATTAATTTTATTTAAAGTTAATTACGTCTTCCATGATGCACTCATGATGGGAGCAGTGATTTTTTTGATACTTTCAGGTATAGGAAGTATGATGGCAAATTCATACTTGCGGAAAACAACCATGGTAGTTGCCATAGGTTGCTATTTATTACTGACATTGGCTAATCCATGGTTACCTGGCTGGATGGAATTGGGACTGATCATTCCAGGCGCAGTTGCTACGGGAACTTTCTTTCCGTTACTTTTTGAGAAAGCCGTCAAGAACCCTCTAGGCGTATTCGCTTTAGACGCTATAGGCGCAGGACTTGGTTCACTGCTGGCTGCGGCCATTCCAATTCTTTTTGGATTCCAGGTCTATGGCTATGTTGCCCTGATGGTGTTTACCGGTACTATCTTGACAAACAATTGGTTTCATAGATCAGATGGCACACTGGCTCCCAAATAACCTGACACAATGTACTAATCGCTACTTATAATCCTCTAATGGTAACGGAATCACCACCTTGCAGGGTAACTTCCACCCAGGAAGTCTCCCTACCGCTTAACGTTGCTCCGCTTTGAGTTTTTATTACCTGATTGTCCACCAACAAACTATCAATCTTTAGTGGGAAAGCGGCCCTCCATTTAATTTCGCGGTCCAGATGACTTATGACGGTGGTTTCATTATTTGCTTTATGAGCCACAGTCATAGTACCTTCAAATACAGGCACTTGGCTAAAACGGACCCATTTGGTGGTCCCGGTTAGTCGCGGCATAGTACTTATCATTCGGTTCGCAGCTTGTACATTGATGCCCATCATTCCCTCAATCATAGCTTCAATCACCGCATAAGATACTTCCGGATATTCCTTTCGTTCCTTAAGAGGGCGACTTATGTCCATCAACTCTTCGGAAGCCCTTCGATTCTCATCAAAGTCATAAAAAAGTCTGGGTAAATACGATTGGCTCTCAATGTTTATGTCCTCAATACCCAATAATCCTTGAAGCGCTATTTCTTGCTTATGGGAACCATCCAGAATTTGTGATTGCAATATGTAACTTGAAGGATTTCCGGTGAATGTACCATCAGTAAGCAATGCAGAATATGGTTTGTCATCTTCTAAGTTCCACCAATGCAAATTATACCACTCCTTTAGATCCTGTAACACTTTCTGCAGTGAATCTGCCCTTTCCCCTGATCCTTTCAATCTTATAATACTTTCAT
The DNA here is from genome assembly GCA_003229495.1 of Flammeovirgaceae bacterium. GTDB lineage: Bacteria > Bacteroidota > Bacteroidia > Cytophagales > Cyclobacteriaceae > SZUA-3. Next base: position 2,051 of record QIEB01000203.1, on the reverse strand, counting down.
AAGTGAGATAAGCCTGATACTGAAGGCATAGAAGATCAGCTCCCAGATAAAGTCTGACCGGTTCACCCTCGCCATAGCTGGGCAAACCCCGGCTTACTTGAAAGCTGTAAGAACTATCAAGTGGGGCGTCAAGGTTCATAAAGCGATCTCTGGTCATTATTGAAGCGATATCAAGGTCCCATGCTTCGATATAATCGTCCATGGTACGCTGATAAAAATTAATAAAGACGGGATTCTGCAGATAATCATTGTCACCTGTCAATAGATACTGATCATAACAGGCAATCAATACATCGAAATTGGCGGGCAGATTATACCAGAATTCCTGGTCGTTGGCATAGTCCACCGGGGCCGGTAGGTTAAACCTGTTAATTTCCCAAAAACTGCACCAATCCCGGGATTCGGATATATTTTCTGCAAACTTATATAACATGTTTTTCGTATGATCCTGCAGTCCTAAATAGTGGGCACCCAGGCTTTGATGCGATACGTCCCTCATACAAAAAGCCTGTCGATCGGGCAGTGCGGCTTCGTACCACTTCCCTACCGGATCATCTCCCGAATGAACATATGACAGCGCCTGCTTTGCCGCCCAGTCAAATCGTGCAGCCAGTACACTATCGTCCGTCAAAATAGTAAGTCCACCGGGATAGGCCTCTTCCCTCCATTGACGCTCCAAATGGGTTCTAATATGCTGTGAATTCTGACAGGATATAGCAGTCATCATGACAAACAAGATAACCGCCGAGATGAGTCCTGACTTATTCATAATGCCAACTTTCTTCTTCTTATTAGTTATTAAATAGCTCTCTGGATTGTCCTTTTCCGTTGCCTATGGTAACTCTGACTACTTTATCATCGATACTAAAGGACCTCGTGGAATGACTGATATAGCCTGAGCCATTATAAAATTCAATCCTTCTATAGCTCCCATTCCCATAGTACATTATTGCATGGGTGTCTCCTGGTAAAATTTGATAAACAGGCATTGGCTTGGTGGTTAAGTATAAATTGATTCTAGCGTCATTATTTGCAATTATGATCATATTTCTGCCCCTATAGTTCAAAGAAACCATTCCTTTAGCATCTCCTCTATTGATAATCCCGCTTTTTATTATGTCCAACGGGTGCCACTTCCCATCTCCTTTTCCCAACAGTAGTAAACCGAAGGAGGAATCATACCTTCCAGTGGATACTTCAGTGCCGTAAGAATTGCCCGTTAATAAAACATCCAGTTTACCATCCCGATCATAGTCATTAACGGCAAGACCGTAGGTTGGAGCCATTTGGGCCTCAATTGGCAGTGAATGCATGACAAAGGCCCCTTCACCCTTATTTTCTATATAGGTGCTTTCAAATCGCTTGGAGCGAACAATCTGAGCGTTCTGTAATTCAGAGGATAAAAAGGATTGATCAAAGGTTGCCTCGGCATATTCCTGATAGGTTTTAAAGCGGGCGCGCATGGCGCTTATCTGTTTTATGATCTCATCCCGGGGGTGTGCAATGTAATTCTGTCCGTCAATATAGTAACAGAGCACAGGGTCCAAACGACCATTATTGTCATAATCACTAGCGTAAATGCACAATGGTTGCTCTTTTGAGGCAGTGTATTTGGTATTCAGCCCAAGGTTACCCGCGATGTAATCAATATCTCCATCATTGTCAAAATCACCTCCGGAAATGCTGTTCCACCATCCCTCGCTGTCCTGTAACCCTTCTACGCTAATTAGCTCCAAATTTCCCATATTGTTGTTAACCACAGTTATCGGCATAAACTCACCCACTATCAGCAAGTCAACCCACTGGTCATTATCATAATTAGTCCACAGCGCCGAAGTGACCATTCCGATTTCGGAAAGACCGTCGATCTGGTCGGTAATATCAGTAAACCGGGGCTCACCCATTGGTGCGCTGTCATTGCGCAACAGGTAACTTCTAGGTGAAAGCGGATATTCCCCAGGGATCACCCTCCCCCCTATAAACAGATCCATGTCTCCGTCGCCGTCATAGTCAGCTCCTACTACGCACGAACCACTGCTGCTAGTATTTGG
>QIEB01000572.1 GCA_003229495.1 Flammeovirgaceae bacterium | reverse complement strand
CACTGAAAAAGAGCATGAAAACAATTCCATAAGCCCATCTAAACCCATACATCTTTCTCAACCTTGCCATCATTGAGTTTGATCAATCTTTTCGCTCGTTGCATCACCCGGTCATCGTGGGTGGAAAAAATAAAAGTTGTCTGCTCTTTTTCATTCATTTTAAGCATCATGTCCAGCAAATTGTCAGTGGCATGACTGTCCAGATTGGCGGTTGGTTCATCAGCCAATATAAATTTGGGCCTGGTGGACAAAGCCCTGGCAACCGCAACCCGTTGCTGTTGGCCGCCTGAAAGTTGATTTGGGCGTTGGTTAGCCTTATCAGCAATGTCCATGGCTTCCAGCAATTCCATTACCCTGATTTTGGTTTCATCAGCGGGCCTGCCTACTAACTCCATAGTAAACGCAGCATTTTCATAAGCGCTCATTACCGGAATCAAATTATAGGCCTGGAAAATAAATCCAATGTTGTTCAACCGAAAACTGGTCAGTTCTCTCTTTGATTTGCTATTCATGATCTCACCATTGACCTCCACTATTCCGGATGTAGGTAACTCCAGCCCTCCTATCAAATTGAGCAGGGTGGTTTTTCCACAGCCAGAGGGACCTATTATGGCGGTAAACTCAGCCTTGTCAAACGACAATGTAATCCCATTAACCGCATGTACAGGTATGGTATCCGGGTTGTAAGTCTTGGTGATATTTTTGGTGGATATAATGCTCATAACTAATCTCTAATAGCTTCCGCCGGGTCTAATTTAAAAGCTCTGATTATTGGAAAAATCGATGAAAAAATTGCGGTAATAACCACCAGGATGGTAATAGTCAGGTACATCTGGTTATCAATCGATGGATAAATATCAGCGGAAAGACCGAATTGCTCCATACCTTCAGCAAACTGTTCAAAATGGATCCCTCGATGCCCAAACCAACTAATGGCCAAAAAACTTAAAAGGTTGCCAATGGACGCTCCCACCAAGCATAAAAATACCGTTTCAGCGACGATCATTTGAGCAATTTTTAAATTTGACAGGCCCAGGGCGCTAAGCATGCCAATTTCCTTGGTACGCTCTAAAATAACCATTAACATAGTATTGACTATACCGAATATCAAGGCCAGCAAAACTACTCCAATGAGGATATAGTTAAACATGTCCATGGTAGCAGCAGTTACTTTCAGGGTTGGATTCAACTGCTCCCAGGATTCGGATTCTATCCCTTGAAACTCAGCATTCAAGTCCTCCACAGTGGCATCAAGCAACTCCGGATTGTTCACTCTTATGGCCACCTCGTGGCATTGATTGCTATCCAGTTTCAAAACTTTCGCTAGTTCGGCCCGCTCAACAAATACTGTTGATTCATCGAACATGGTATTGTTGGTTTCAAAAATACCTGTAACCTTAAAGTTTTCGTATGCGATTGCTCCTTCTACGTCAGCAAGCGTGAAAATAATTTTTGACTTTACCCTGACTTTCAGCTTGGTTGCCAACTTTCGGGATATAACAACAGATTTAAATTTCGATTCCTGGTGGAAGTAGCTCCCTTCCTTTATCAAACTATGAATGTTGGAGACCTGCATTTCCGAATCCGGGTCGATCCCTATTCCGGTTACCTGGACAGTGTTATTAGCAGTAGCCGCCATGCCATCCACTTTTAGCCGAAAACTATAACTTTTTACATTGGACTGAGTTTGCAATTTCTCCCGGATCAACCCTTCATCAATCGACAAACCAAGTTCCTCTCTTATCAAATATTCCTTGTTGTGCATTTGAATATCAGAGATTTCGTTGTCAATGGCAGTTTTAACCCATTTGTCTACTATTCCACTGGCCATGGCAGCGATAAACAGTGCTCCAAAAAGCCCGGTAGCCAGGGCCAGAATTACTGCCAGGCTCCTGGTAGTATTTCTCCAGACATTTCTCCAGGCATAGGTAATGATCATTGTCTTCCTCGAATTATATCGACAATATTGAATTTCATGATGTTATACATGGGAATAATTGATGCAACAAGACTTATAACCAATACAATTCCAAACTGGACCAACATATAACCAGGCTTGGTCGAAATTGATAAAATTGGTTCTATATTGAGGTCCCGGTACATTTCTGCACTTTCTCCGGTTATGGGTATGGGGTTAATTGAGTAAAAGAATATAATCGGGAAACTAATGACCAGTCCAATTACCGCGCCCATGGCTGCAATATAGATGGATTCCAAAATGACTTGAAAAATCAATCTCTGCGGTTGCATTCCAATTGCCATCATAATGGAAAACTCCCTTTTTCTTTCCAGGGTCATCATTAGTATGGTCCCAAATATTCCAAAACCAATGACCATATATAGTACGCCAATCATAATCTTGCCGAAAAAATTGTCTGATTCGATGGCTGATAACATATCTTTATTCATCAATTGCCAACTCCTCACTTCAAGTGTAGTAGTATCAATAGTGGTCCGGTAGTATTCTGTCTCAGCTGGGATCTTAGATGGATCATGGAGCACCAGGTTAACACTGGTTACGCGATGGTCCATGAAAAACAGATTTTGACAAGCTGTCAATGGCATAAATACAAAACGTCTGTTGTAGGCGGCCATGGGGTGATCGAATATTCCTTTTACCGGGTAAACGCCAGCAGCGGTCATCCCCCTAAATCCTTGTCCCAGCAATACCACAGTATCCCCGATTTCAACCTGAAGAAAGGCAGCGAGATCTTTGCCAATTAAAATAGACTGGTCATCAGTACTCAAGTATTCTCCTTCAATGAGCTTTTCTTTAAACCTGATTTGAAGGTCTTTTTTGATGGGATCAACTCCTTCTACAATTACCCCTCTGGTATTGTTTTCAACAGAAGCCAGGCCACCGCCCAGTATCGCCGGCACCCATAGTTCAATATTTTCATCGCCATTAAGCTTTGCTTCAAGGTCCGCAGTTAATTCCATACTGTTGTCCAGGGTTTTGTCCTCCCAGTATAATTTATCCATTAAGGCCAGGTGGCCGGAAGAAGAACGAATAGCATCGTAAAGCATCTTATCGTAACTCCCTAACTGAAGCCCCCGCATGAAGGTAGCAATGACCACCGCGAACATTATGGATGACAATGTTATATAGGTCCTCTTTTTATTACGCCAGATGTTTCGCCAGGCCAAAGTGAGTTTTGTAGTCATTTGATGCTTTTCATGTTTTGTTGTGAAAAAAATGACTCAGGAAGGTCTACACTAAAAGTGATGGATTTATAGTGCAATATGGTCTGCTGCCCTTGCTTGTTCAAAGGGGTCATAACCAGTTTGGAAGGCAATTTTCGATCGTCAAATTGTCGGATATCCGAAGCTTCCATTTTATTAATCAGGTCGAAATCTTCATCATAATACTCTGCTTTCAACTGGTAATATTGGTCCTTTGCTATCCATATTACAATTTTTCCCCACACTACTGCGGAGTTGGGTTTGGGGATCAGTTCAATTATGTGGCAGTCAAAACCTTCAATAGTCTCTTCACCCGTCAACTTGTGCTCATAGTCTTCCACCAGGCTGTTCATCTTAACCAGATCATCATTAGTAAAATCGGAACCCATCCAGTTTTGGGCCATCATGGAGGGAGGTATTTTGATCATACGACTGATGTTCGGCATCCAATTCCACATGTCATTTGATCGTTTTAGAAAAACCTGTCCTTTATCTCGTGCCGGTGTCACTATGTAAATCATGAAATAATCATTCCCGTGGCTCCAGGATTTCATGGATATTGAACGGGTGTACTTTGGCCTTACCAAAGTCATTTCCATCTCACCCATATTACTGCTCCCGTTTTGTAAATCGAGCGCACTTTGGATAATTCGTTTTGGGTCTTGTGCGGCAATTTGCAGCTGCACAACCGTTAGGGTGAAAAAAATCAAAACGAATACTTTCATAAAATCTTAAGATCTTTATAGGTGTCTATTTATTCCGAGGGTAAAAAGGCTGCTCCATATCCGATTCAGCTGCTCGAAATACCCAGGGCTGAAATTTTTCCAGTACCCCTTCCCATTTCTCCAGTGTTTTAGTGGGGTATTTAGCTGACCAGCCCCCGCTTCTAAATTCATCTGTCAGGCCTTTATCCATGATAACGTTATTGCGCCAATTATCGAGCTCAGCCAATAATTTGTGCTTAATTTCCTGGTAGTCAGGATCAGTGGCAAGATTATTCAATTCCCAAGGATCATTGGCCAGATCAAACAGCTCAAACTCTGGCTTTTCCGATGCCATGAAAAGCGCCTGC
>QIEB01000510.1 GCA_003229495.1 Flammeovirgaceae bacterium | reverse complement strand
GCGTCATCTATCCATTCAAAAGAAAAGGATTGCAGGTTTAACGCAAGTATGATGTTACCTTTCTCGGTGCTAATCCACCTGCCATAAACTCTACCATCTAATGAATCAAAATAAAGGTTGGTATGGCTGTCATCAGCCTGTTTTGGCACGAAAGTCCTGTTTGCCTTGGCAATAATTTGTGAAAGCTGATGAATATGTTGGTCAATATGGTTATAGGCCTGCATACTAGATTCATTTAATGATGAATACCGTAAATCTAGCACAATTTAATATATCCAAGGCAGGCTCACACTCTAACACAATTTATCCATATCCCTGATCAGGATCTTCCTCCTGTCAAAATTGATGAGATTTTTTTCCCTCAGTTCATTGAGAATGGTGGTCACGGTTTGTCTGGAAGTACCGGTCAAATTAGCCATATCCTGATGGGTCAATTGATTCTTTACCATAGTCTCAAACCCTACCTTTTGGCCGCGTTCCTGGGCCATCTCCTTAATAAACTCTACAATACGGGTTCGCGCATCTTTGAACACCAATGATTCCAACCGCCGCTCCAACCTACGAAATCGAAAACCAATCAATTTGAAGATCTTCAGGCTTAAGGATTTGTTTTTGAGCATCAGGTCTTGCATTATATGAATTCCCATAGAACATATGGTGGTATCATCGCTCATGGATTGGGCAAAATCTGTTCTATGATCTTCACCGGTTAAAGCCAGCTCCCCAAAAATTTCCCCCTTTGTTAATATGGTTTTTGTAATCTCCTTGCCCTGCGTTGAATAGCTGCCTATTTTGATACTTCCCTGGGCGATCATGTAAATATGATCGGAAGGTTGATCCTGAAAATAGATAAATTGGCCTTTCTTGTAGTATTGGGGGGTATCCTTATGGCCCCGAAGCTTATTCGGGCACAGCATTTCGTATAGATCCACGTTCTCGAAATACCAGATGTTATTTAATTCAGAATCCATGTATTGAACAATTAATCAGACAACTATACAAGCTAACAAAGGTTTTGATCATTTTCGTTCTGTTCTTGTCCAATATTTGGTCCATTTCCACTATTTTTGACTTCTCCTTAAGGATTTGCAACTTGCACGCTATGACATACCTATATTTAAAGGCATTACATATCATTTTTTTAGTTACCTGGTTCGCGGGACTATTCTATATGGTCAGGTTATTCATTTATCAAACCGAAGCAAATGATAAAGCGGAGCCAGACCGAACCATACTTTTAAACGAATATCAGCGAATCTCCAGGTTACTGTGGTATATGATCACCTGGCCCTCAGCGGTGCTAACCTTGGTATCTGGGCTCTACTTGCTACCAGCATATCCTGTTTGGCCTGGTTGGTTGATTATTAAAATTTGGTTGGTAGGGTTGCTTTATCTGTACCATTTTCTGTGTCATTATATATACAGTAATTTGCAGAAAGGAACTTATCCCTTGAGCTCTTACCAGCTACGGATATGGAATGAAGTGGCCACACTTCTTCTGGTAAGCATTGTGTTCCTGGTAGTTTTGAAAAGTGCCCTTGACATGACTTATGGAATACTGGGATTGGTTATATTTGGAGTTGTTCTAATGTTATCCATCTATCTTTATAAAAAGTTTCGAAACAAGTGAGTAGATTATTTTATCTAAAAAAGCACGGCATCTGCTGTGTGAGCATTTTACTTTTATTAACCTCAGGGGCTTGCCAGCAAAAAGAAACCTTGCCAATTTTGGGACGGCGTACCGTAAGTGAGCAAGGAGATACTGTGTATCATAGCATAGGAAATTACCAATTGGTGGATCAGGACAGTAGTGAAGTTACCCCGGAAACTTTTGAGGGAAAAATATATGTGGCGGATTTTTTCTTTACTTCATGCCCCACCATCTGTCCTACCATGAAAACTCAAATGTTACGCATTTACCAACGATTTCAGGATAAATCAGATTTCGCAATACTATCACATACTATTGATCCTAAACACGATACAGTAGCTGTCCTGAGAGATTACGCGGAGAGGATTGGGCTGGAAAACGGTAGTCAGTGGCACTTTGTAACCGGGGACCAGGGCGAAATATATCGCCTGGGACAGTCAGACTATATGGTAACAGCTGGAGCTGATAGCGATGCACCCGGTGGCTTTATACATAGTGGAGCTTTTCTTCTGGTCGATAAGAATAAACATATAAGAGGGGTGTACGATGGCACCGTTTCGGATGACGTAGATAAGTTAATGAAGGATATTGATGTTTTGTTTGCAGAAGAATAAGTCAATTCTTATCCTTTATATTCAAACTGTCGTTAGCTGAATCAATTGCATCGTTAACGTGATCACGGACTAATCCGATAATGTACTTCTGTTCTTCAAGATATTTGAGGGTTACATAAGGGTCGCTTTCAAGATCAACGCGACGATATCTTCTCATCCAATGCATCATTCCTTCATGAGCACCATCAAGTTTGGAAATTACCAGGTTGTTAAGAATCACCTGATCGCTTGCACTGGTTTCCAGTGAAGCCGAAAGGGATTTATTCTCTTCCTCTAATTGTTCCTTAAGTGAGACCAGTTTACCCATAAGAGGCATGACCTCGTCATGGATCGCTAATACCTTATCTTCAAACTCTTTCACTTTTAGTTGATCCGGGCTAAGTTTGGAACAAGAAAACGAACTCAAAACCAAGGATAGGAAGAAAAACAAAAGCTTGTTCATTCGAATGGTTTTAATTGTCCTCAAATTTAATAACTATATCGTATGTTTATGGGTAATTTGTACCTATAATTCATAGAGCGGTAGATTGAAGGTTATTTTTAGATTTCTAAGCGGGCTGAGCCTGGTGGTATTTGCCAGTATTTTTATTTCGCCAAAGGTCCTGTGGATATCAGGTATTTTTTCTTTGATGATACCGCTGGTACTGTTGGTAAATACCATATTATTGATTTATCTGTTAGTAAGGGGATCCGGATATTTCTTCTATCCTTTAGCTATTTGTATCATCGGTCTTTTGTTTCTGAATCGAACGGTTGCTCTTCACAACACCGGAGAAGCTGACCATGAACTAGAAGTACTAAGTTATAATGTCAGGGTCTTTAATGTATACAGTCACTTAAATACAGATTTTGTCTCCTCCCGAAAAACCATCGATTGGGTAGAAAAACGAGATGATGATATTAAATGTTTACAAGAGTTTTATGTACAACCAGGATCGGAAATATTCAGTACTATTAAAACCATCAGCAGAAAGAATCCATATTTTCATTTCGAACCTACCGTTACCAACAGCAAAGGAGGCCAATTTGGAATGGCAATTTTCAGTAAATATCCCATCATTCACAGGGGTTCCCTACAGGTGAGCGAAAGTCCATATAATGGTATCCTTTATGCAGACGTGGTTAAGGATGAAGATACTGTGAGAATATATAATGTCCATTTACAGTCTATGAGCATAGACGAGCAAGAACTCACGAACTCCAATCGCGAAACAATTGCCAGCAATCTTAAACAATTGGTATTCCAGCTAAAGTACGGGTTTATCCGTCGGGCAGCACAGATCGATAATCTATGTAAACACCTGGAACGATCACCTTACCCAGTGATCCTTGCCGGAGATCTTAACGATATGCCTTATAGTTATTCCTACCAAAAATTGAAAAAATACCTGCACAGTTCCTTTGAGAACGGGGGCAGGGGGTTCGGATTTACTTTTAATGGCAAGTTGTCCTTTTTAAGAATTGACAACCAGTTCTTCAGCGAAGGGATAACCTTGAGCAAGTTTGAAACCCATAGGACGGTAAAATATACTGATCACTTTCCCATTTCAGCTGAATATTCACTGGAATGACTAAATTGCGGACTAGTGGATACCACTGTAGTTTAAAATACAGCTGCAAGATACTGTTGTGGCTTCCATTGACATTCTAATGAAGTTCTAATTTGGGAAGACCCCCCAATATTATAAATGAGCGATTTCAATAATTTTGCCTTAAACGATAAGATTGTTCACAGTCTGCAAGCAATGGGATTTGACAAACCCACGCCCATTCAGGAACAAGCCATCCCTATAATTCTGGACAATCACGACATTATAGGGTGCGCTCAAACCGGAACGGGCAAAACCGCTGCATATCTACTACCGGTGATCCAACATATTGTAGATAGTGAACCACAGCATATCAACACCCTGATCATTGCCCCAACCAGGGAGTTAGCGCAGCAAATCGATCAGCAAATGGAAGGATTTGCCTATTTCACTGCAGTTAGTTCTAT
>QIEB01000116.1 GCA_003229495.1 Flammeovirgaceae bacterium | reverse complement strand
TTTTTCTTGACAGCCAGTACGGAGTGATCACCAAACTCTATGCATACGTAGCATTTTTTAATATTATTTACAGCTATGGCATGGAGACTGCATTTTTTAGGTTTGCCAGTAAGGGAGACCTGCGCAGCACTTACCAACAGGCCTCCGGTATGATCCTGTTAACCGGTACTCTTTTATCCGGGTTCATCATGATCTGGTCGCAATCTATTGCAAACTATCTGGAAGTACCGGAACAAAACCATCTGGTCCAATTTTTGGCGGCCATTTTGTTCATCGATGCCGTGAGTGCCATTCCCTTTGCCCGGTTGCGGCTGGAAAATAAAGCGCTGACATTTGCATTAGCCAAGCTAGGGGCCATTTTTTTTACTATCTCATTGAACATAATTTTCCTGCTTCTGCCCTATCTGATACTTCAAAAAGGGTATTTTCCTCAATTTGAACCCATTGTTGTTCGTTACCTCGACCCTTCCTACGGAGTAGGATATGTATTCCTGGCCAATTTGCTGGGTAATTTCCTAATCATTTGGGTGTTGAGGAAGTACTTCATGCAAATAAACCTTCGGATATCATGGAGTCAGGCCACCAATATTTCTAATGGGCCTTGCTGGGATTGTCAATGAGCAGGTAGATAAACTTTTGATCCCTGCCCTGTTACCTGAAAATTTTTATCCGGGTAAAACCAGCATGGCGGCCTTGGGCATCTACGGAGCTAGTTTTAAACTAAGTATATTCATGCTGTTGGCCATTCAGGCATTTCGGTACGCTGGTGAACCATTTTTTTTCTCTCAAGCTGAAAACAAGCAAGCCCCGGAACTATTTGCTAAAGTGATGTATTATTTTGTTGTGGTCTGTGTTTTCATATTGTTGATTGTTAGCCTTAATATTGACGTCTTGGGGAAAATATTTCTTAGGCAACCCAGCTATCGGGAAGCATTGTACCTGGTTCCCGTTTTGTTGTTTGGTAAACTTTTGTTCGGCATATATATTAACTTGTCAATATGGTTCAAATTGGTGGATAAGACACTGGTGGGCACCTACATAAGTCTGATAGGAGCTGCAGTTACCCTAATGGTCAATTGGATGCTAATCCCGGTAGTCGGATACACCGGCTCAGCTTTTGCCTCGGTTTTATGCTATGGGCTTATGTGTTTGATATGTTGGCTCTGGGGAAGAAAGTTCTTTCCCATTCCCTACAATTGGATGGGGATTCTTTTGCATTTGGGGTTTGCCATTGCCGTGATCTACCTGGTAGATCAATTCAGACCTGAAAATACTGTGCTTAACCACCTGATAAATATACTAATCCCAATAGCTTACATAGGTGCCATAGTTGTTTTCGAAAAGAAAAAATTGAACATAAAAATCACATAATTTTCATATTTTTGTACAAAATGCAGGTATTGGGTAAAAATGGAGATTTTTGTAAAATAACAAAGGACTTCTTCCTACGTTATATGGGGGATGATACCGCAGGGAAAGAGCAGTTAAAAATATAAGGATGATTCGTTTTCATTGGACGATATTATTAGTAATGCTGGCTTGTCTGGTTTCAATCCAGCCTGTTGATGCTCAGGGCCGAAAAAAAAGAGGCAAAGAGGAACAGTCAAAGTCAGGTCAAAGGAATCTATTACAGGCAGAAGTGATTTTCCTGGAAGGGGAAAAGTACTTCATGATAGAAGATTACAGCAAAGCATTGATTTTTTTCCAAAAATCACTGGAACTTAATCCTGAAAATGCTGCCTGTCACTATAAGGTGGCACAGATATTAATGTTGGGAGAAAATCCAGACAAGGCCTTGATCTATGCCGCCCGGGCACTTCAACTTGACCCTAAGAACAAATATTATTATCTGCAAAACGCTGATATTTACTCCAAGCAGTCCAATTTTGCAGCGGCTGCGCAGGTCTTTGAAACCATGCTGAAAACGGTCCCAGATACCGATTCCTATCTTTTTGATCTGGCAGCCCTTTACGTATATGGAGACAATCTGGATGCAGCAATAGCAACCTATGATAGAGTGGAGGCCAGGTTTGGAATCAGCAAGGAACTGGTTTTTTCAAAACAACGTATTTATCTGAAGCAGAATAAACTGGATGAAGCTATCAATGAAATTAAGGAAATGATTTCCCGGTTCCCGGGTGAAGCTGATTTCGTACTCAACCTTTCCGAGCTATACCTGTCCAATAACCGGGAGGAAGAGGCGATTCCCTACCTGAATGACTACATAAATAATCACCCTGACGATGCCCGGGCGCGGTTGCTGTTGGCCGAAGTCCATAAGAAACAGGGGGAAATCAATCTGGCCATTGAACAACTGATTCTCGCATTTACTAATCCCTCGCTAGAGGTCACGCCAAAATTAAATGTATTGGTGGAATATATGAAACAGCTGCCTGATCCTACAGTTCAGGAGAATTCTATAAAGCTAGCGGAAAGCATCTTATCTGCCCACCCCAATGATGGAAATGCTCATGCGGTAAATGGGGATCTATATCTAAACCTGGCCAACAACAAAAATGATCCCGGGTTTAGAAAAAAAGCACTAGCACATTACCAACAAGCATTGTCATTGGACGATAGCAACTTCAATATATGGCAAAATGTGTTGCAAATTGAAGCCGAACTGTCGGAGATAGATAGTCTGGAAAAGCACTCCACCCTGGCCATTGAAGTGTTTCCAAATCAGCCTTCACTTTATTATTACAATGGTTTCGCTAGCCTGTCCAACGACCACTTTGAAACGGCAGCTAAGGTTTTGGAGCAAGGGAAAAAATTATCCAAAAACGATCAAAACATGCAGGTAGTGTTCAATTCCCTGCTAGGAGATACTTATAATGAATTAGAGAAATACCAAAAGTCAGAAGAAGCTTATGAAGCAGTTTTGCAAGTGGACGCTAATAATGACCATGTGCTTAACAACTATAGCTATTTTCTGTCACTACGAAAACAGAAATTAGACAAAGCCCGCCGCATGTCCTCTAAACTGATTAAGAATAACCCGGACGATCCCACTTTTTTAGACACCCATGCCTGGGTCCTTTATATGCAAGGAAATTATAAAGAAGCCAAGAAATTTTTAGAACTCGCGTTGGAGCAAGACGCTAGTGGTACCATTCTCGAACACTATGGTGATGTACTTTTTAAATTGGGTGATATTAATAATGCCGTTACCCAATGGAATAGAGCCAAAGGCATGGATGACACTTCTGACTTGATCGACAAAAAAATCGCTGATCGCAAGTTGTATGAATAACCGGTTTTGGGTTTTTCTTTTTTTAGTAATTGTCAGTTCCTGTGGCCGCAGGGTGACGGTAACTGATCCTGATTTTGCAAAAAATAACAAACTTGTTTTTGCCATTCCTGAATTTGAGTATCTCAACACCAGAACTAAAATTCAGTTTAAAGACGCCAATCGTAATGTCAGTACCTCTGCTAACATAAGGATCAAAAAAGACAGTATAATATGGATGTCACTGACCCCTTTCTTGGGAATTGAAGTAGCCAGAGTAATGATTACCCAAGACTCTATGGTGCTCATGAACAGACTGACCAAACAAATTATGGTTTATGATTTTGAAAATTTAAGTGAGAAATTTCAATTTGAAATAAGTTACCACTTGATCCAGTCCATGATATTAGGAAACATGCCTCTTAAATACCAAGAATTGAACGAAATCGTTAGTTCCAAAAAATACTATATAGTTAAACAAGAAAGTGGGCCCTATTCCATTCAGAATTATTTTAACAGAGAGTTGATGAAACTGCAAAAAGTAGAAGTGACAGAGACGCAAAAAAAGAAAAAGATGATTCTGGAATTTGATAATCACAAACAAGTCGAGTCGTTTTCAATTCCATTCCACAGTTTGATTAGTTTGGACTATGAACAAGATAATGAAATACAAAGCACAGAGATAAACATAAAACACGGACGTGCTGAACTGGCTTCAGAATTACGTTTTCCATTTGAAATACCTAGCAGATACAGATATGTGCGGAAGTAAAATTCTAGCCATACTCATGATCGGGATGATTTTTTTCTTGCATCCCTTGCAGGCTCAGCAAGACAGGAAGAAACTAGAAAGGGAAAAGCAAGAGAATCTGGCAAAGATCAAAGAGGCTGAAAAGATCCTAAGTCAAACTTCAAGTCAAAAAAAGAGCAGTCTTGGTCAACTAAAAGCACTCAGCCAACAAATTCGAAGCCAGGAATCTCTAATCAGGACCTACAGAGCAAACCTGCGTCTCCTCAATGGTGAAATTAAAGAGAGCGAGGGAATGGTAAGATCATTAGAGAAAGACCTGGATAATCTAAAAGATGAATATGCCAATATGATATATCAGGCGAGTAAGGCACAGAACAACTATGGAAGTTTGTCATTTTTGTTCTCCGCTTCTTCTTTCAGCCAATTAGTGATGAGGGCTAAATACCTACAGCAATATACGAAATCCAGACAGGATCAGGCCAAAGAAATACAACTGGTCCGGGTGGAGTTAAAAGAA
The DNA here is from genome assembly GCA_003229495.1 of Flammeovirgaceae bacterium. GTDB lineage: Bacteria > Bacteroidota > Bacteroidia > Cytophagales > Cyclobacteriaceae > SZUA-3. The sequence goes on along the minus strand of QIEB01000116.1, from coordinate 352 downwards.
CAACTTACTATTACAAACGATAGAAAAAATCAGCAACAACAACTACTGGCAGAACAAGAGTTACAAAATCAGGGCTTGAAAACAGCAAGAAAACAGCAAGACAAATTAGTAAACCAGCTGACCCTTAAAGAAAAGGACCTTAAAAAGGATGTGAAAAAGCGCAAGCAGGCAATCGGTAGATTGAACCGGATGATCGCAGAAGTGATAAGGTTGGAGATGGAAAAAAGTAAAAACTCCAGTGGCGACTATAAACTTACACCGGATGGTGTCAAATTATCAACAAATTTTCAGGGCAATCAAAAACGACTTACCTGGCCGGTGGCCAGAGGCTTCGTTTCCAGTAAGTTCGGTT
>QIEB01000014.1 GCA_003229495.1 Flammeovirgaceae bacterium | reverse complement strand
GTTGTCTTTTTAATGTTCAGGTGTACTCAAACACCGGGGAAGTAACAAATGTACATGGTTTATCCACAATTTGCAGAATATGAATTAAGATATATGCTTTTCACTTATATTTATCGCCCATGACTTCAAAATTGAATTTAATATCCTGGAATGTAAATGGTATAAGGGCCATCGTAAAAAAGGATTTTGTTTCACAAGTTAAAATACTGGATCCGGACATCCTTTGTCTGCAGGAGACCAAAGCCCAGAAAGAGGAGGTGAGAGCAGCGCTTTCATTATTACCTGAATATAGGACCTATGTGAATTCATCAAAAGCAAGAAAGGGATATTCAGGCACTGCCATCTTGGTCAAAAGTGAACCTGGCGAAGTGTATTATGATATTCAGGTGGCTAAACACGATCAGGAAGGACGGGTGATAACCATAGAATACCCTGAATTTTATTTTGTGACGGTATATGTTCCAAATAGTGGCCGGGGATTGGTTCGTCTTGATTATCGTAAAACCTGGGACAAGGCTTTTCGAAGGTATCTTCGCAATCTCGACTCCAAAAAGCCGGTAATCGCCTGTGGGGACTTTAATGTGGCCCATCAAAGCATCGATTTAGCTAACCCCAAGCCCAATTATGATAAAACCGCCGGTTATACTCAGGTGGAAATTGATGGATTCACAAAGTTGCTAAAAGACGGGTTCTTTGATACTTTTCGTTTTTTTAACCCTGAGACCACGGGAGCCTACAGCTACTGGAGTTACATGTTCAATGCCAGGGAAAATAATACGGGATGGCGCATTGATTATTTCCTTTGCAGCAATCGATTACAAGACCAGGTAATTGAATCCTGTATTTATGCAGGCTATGCCGGATCGGACCACTGCCCGGTCGGAATAAAATTAGCGTTATGATAAAATCCAGCTATCTTTTTATATTTATTGGTTTGGTGGCCTGTAAGCAAACGGGAAACCATACAAAATATTCAGATAATTCGTCCCAGCCAATGAATATTGAAGTCAAGGAAAGATACTATGGACAGACTCCGGAAGGAGACACGGTCACCAGCTATACTCTGACCAACACCCAGGGCATGACTACGGAAGTAATCGATTACGGAGGAATTATAGTTTCATTAACTGCACCTGATCGTACCGGTAGATTTCAAGATGTGGTTTTGGGATTTGAGAGTCTTCAACCATATCTTGATGGGCATCCTTTTTTTGGAGCGCTGGTGGGAAGATATGGCAATCGCATAGCCAAAGGAAAGTTCACTTTGGGGGATAAGGAATATACCCTGGTCCAAAATAACGGAGAAAATCACCTGCATGGAGGTACCAAAGGATTTGATAAAGTAGTCTGGAACTCCAGGGCAACGGAAACCCCTGACGGCCCCAGCCTTGAGCTGGTTTATACCAGTGCTCATATGGAGGAGGGGTATCCGGGCGAACTTTCGGTTAAAGTAATATACCTATTGCGCAATGACAACGCGTTACAGGTGGATTATACTGCCAGCACAGATCGTCCCACCATTGTTAATCTTACTCAACATAGTTATTTCAATCTTAATCCTAATGAGGGGCATATTCTTGACCATGAACTTACTTTAAATTCTGATTATTATTTACCTGTTGATGAGACACTTATACCATTAAATACTATGGAGAATGTCCAAGATACCCCGTTCGATTTTCTGGAGGCCCACACCGTTGGGGAGCGGGTTGACGGTGACCACATACAGTTGGTTAGGGGAGGAGGCTATGATCATTGCTGGGTATTGAATGGTCCGCCTGGGACTATGAAAACAGCCGCAGTACTTTATGATCCGGTTACCGGAAGAGAGATGACCGTTGAAACTACTGAGCCAGGTGTCCAGTTTTATACTGCAAACTTCCTGGACGGAAGCCTGAAAGGAAAAGGAAAGTCCTATGAAAGGAGAGCGGCGCTTTGCCTGGAGACCCAGCATTTTCCTGATAGCCCGAACCGACCGGATTTTCCGTCGGTACGACTGGATCCGGGAGAGACCTACCGGACTACTACTGTGTTTAAGTTCAGTGTAAGAACCTCCGGTAAATAACAAAAAGCAAATCTCAAAAAACAACTGAGCACCAAATTCCCTGCCGGCAAGCGGGCAATATCGAAATTTAAAAAGATGCCCTAAAACCAAGCAGTGTCATTTTCAATTATGCGGTGTTTGAGGTTTGAACTTCGGTGCTTGAAATTTATCTGGGATTTGATTTTTGTTATTTGTTATTTGCGGTTTGCTAAATGCGAACCGTCATGTATTTACTAGGTTACGACATCGGAAGCTCTTCTATTAAAGTGGCTTTGGTAGAAGTGGAGAGCAATTCTATGGTGGCTTTTGCTCAGTACCCGGATACGGAAATGGAAATCATTTCAAGTCAGGCGGGGTGGGCTGAACAGCATCCTGAAACTTGGTGGAATAATCTTTGTCAGGCTACACGCAAGCTATTACAGTCAACAAATATCGATCCCCAAGAAGTTAGTGGGATAGGAATTGCTTATCAAATGCATGGTTTGGTGCTGGTGGATGAGCATCAACAAGTGCTTAGACCTTCCATCATCTGGTGCGACAGCCGGGCAGTACAGATAGGAAATAAGGCATATAGTAATCTGGGAGCCGATCGATGCCTGCCGCATCTGTTGAACAGTCCGGGTAATTTCACCGCTTCCAAATTGAAATGGGTGAAAGATCATGAGCCGGAGCTTTTTGAGAAGGTGTACAAGTTGATGTTGCCTGGCGATTATATTGCCATGCGTTTGACCGGTGAGATCCGTACCACTGTTTCGGGACTATCCGAGGGAATGTTTTGGGACTTTAAAAACAATCAGATTGCTGATTTCTTATTGGAGTACTATGAGATAGATTCACGGACTATTCCAGAAATAGTTCCTACCTTTTCTAATCAGGGCTCTTTGAAGAATGATGTAGCTAATTTGTTGGGGTTAAGACCGGGAATTCCCATTGGGTATAGGGCAGGAGATCAACCCAATAATGCCATGTCGCTAAACGTACTGAAGCCGGGAGAAGTGGCCGCCACCGGTGGAACCTCCGGGGTGGTTTTTGGAGTGGTGGACCGTCCTGTCTACGACCCGCAGTTACGTGTGAATAGTTTTGCGCATGTAAATCATCAGACAGACCATCCTTCTATAGGAGTATTACTATGTATTAATGGAGCGGGAATTCAATACAGCTGGATGAAACAGCATTTGGCAGCCGAAGTCACTACCTACCAGGACATGGAGCGCTTGGCATCGGAGGTGCCGGTGAATTCGGAGGGGTTAAGGGTAATACCTTTTGGAAATGGATCAGAGCGTATGTTGGGCAACAAAAACGTAGGCTCCCAGGTGATTAATTTACAATTAAACAGGCATGGTGCTTCACATATGTATCGCGCCACCCTGGAGGGAATTGCTTTCAGTTTTGCCTATGGCATTGAAGTACTTAAAGAAATGGGCCTTTCTGTTGAGGTGATGAAAGTCGGCAATGATAATCTGTTTCAATCACCGGTATTTTCTACTACCGTGGCCAGCCTGGTAAACAGTGAAATACAGGTTATGGAAACCACTGGTGCAGTAGGTGCTGCCAAAGCCGCGGGAATTGCAGCCGGGGCCTATAAGTCTATTGATGAAGCTCTTGGAGCAACCAGAATAGTCGAAATATTCACAGCTGCCACTGACAGGGAATCATATTTGCAGGGATTTGCTCACTGGAAAACAGACCTGGAGCGTCTTATAAACTAACTCTTAATTGAATATTAAAATGAGTGAAAATACATTTGTACCAGGATCTGATTTGAAGGTGACCCTGGGAGAAAAGGAATATTTTGAAGGCATTGAGCGTATTCCTTATGAAGGAAAAGGGTCCGATAATCCATTGTCATTCAAACACTATGATGAAAACCGAAAGATTGGCGCCAAATCCCTGAAGGAGCATTTGCGGTTTGCCACTGCCTATTGGCATACCTTCTGCGGTACTGGATCGGATCCTTTTGGAATGCCGACAAAAGAGTTTCCTTGGTTGACTGCTTCCGATCCGATTCAACAAGCAAAGGACAAGATGGATGCTGCTTTTGAGTTTATCACTAAAATAGGCATGCCATACTACTGTTTCCATGATTTTGACCTGATTCAGGAGGGTGATACCTTGGCAGAATCTGAAAAAAGGCTACAGATTATATCTGACTATGCCCATCAAAAGCAGCAGGTATCCGGAGTAAAGTTATTATGGGGTACCGCTAATCTGTTTTCGCATCCCAGGT
>QIEB01000176.1 GCA_003229495.1 Flammeovirgaceae bacterium | reverse complement strand
TGATCACGGTAGCTCTGGTAATCCCAGGCAATATGTGCCCGACAGAAGGAGTATACAATACTTCATCTTTCTCGTAAAAAAAATTTGTCCCTGGGCCTTCAGTTACGTATCCATCCGAGTTAAGAAGCAATGCTTCATCAAAACCCTTGGATTTAGCTTCCATAGTAGCCAGAATCGAATTCGTATAATGGCCAAAGATCTTAGTATCCACAGGAATAGCGTTAGGACTGGGCTTTTCGTAACTGGAAACCATTACCCTGAGCAGGTCATTCCCCAGGTACTTTCCCCACTCCCAGGCTGCCATTAACACATATACATCTTTTGTTTCTGTTAATGTCATGTTAGCTCCTAAATAGACCAATGGCCTGATATAAGCGTTGTTCAGATGGTTCTTCTTCAATAATTGATGGGCGATTTCAATTAGTTCTTCAGAGCTGTAGTCTAACTCAATAAACATCTTTGAAGCAGAATACTGCAAACGGTCAAAGTGTTCCTTTGCTTTGAAAATCTGCGGTCCGGTACTGGTCTCATACGAACGTAGCCCTTCAAAGGCACCATTACCATAATGCAGGGTCTGACTAAATAAATTGCCCATGGCGTCGGTGGCCTTCAACCACTTCCCATTTAAGAATAAAACCGTGTCTCTATTAAAATACATGTTATATGCTCACTCTAAATCTCAAAGCACCAAATATCAAAAAAAAACGCCATCCCGAATCGGAATGGCGTTTTTTTTGTATCTCTCAGATCACCTATACCATTCCTGTTCTGGTGTCCTAATTAGCACACTAGTAATGACTATTGAAGTAATGATATAAGTACCTTTCATGGTTCTTTTTTAGACTAAAAGTAAATTTATGCAATTTTATTTTCATTATCCTAGTGCTTCAATGACTTTTTGGTATTGGCATGGGCCGTTGTCTGAATAAATCGAGCTACCGAATCTCCAACTTCACTGGTGCCGTAACCACTGTCCGGGCTAAGATCTTCGGTTAATATTCCTTCAGATATACACCTTTCCACTGCCTCCTCTATACAGGCCGCTTCTTCCGTCATGGACAGGGAATATTCCAGCATCATAGCCATTGACAATATTGCTGCCATAGGATTGGCCTTGTTCATGCCTGTGACTTCCGGATATGATCCATGAATAGGTTCGAAGAGTGATAATTCAGCTCCCAATGAAGCTGAAGGAAGCATCCCAAGAGAACCTGTAATTACTGAAGCTTCGTCTGTAATGATGTCCCCAAACATATTTTCCGTGAGGATCACATCGAATTGGCCTGGGTTTTGAATCAGTTGCATGGCCGCATTGTCAACGAACATGTGGTCCAAAGTAATATCCGGGAAGTTCTGGGCAAGCTGATTGACAGTTTCCCTCCAAAGTCGACTGGTAGCCAGCACATTGGCCTTGTCAACCAATGTTACTTTTTTATTTCTGGAACCCGCCGCTTCAAAAGCCAGTTTAGCGATTCTGACAATTTCCTCTATAGAATACTGGCAGGTATCAAAAGCCTTTGACCCGTCTTCACTTCTTCCCCGAGGCTCTCCAAAATAAATTCCTCCGGTTAACTCCCTAAATACCACGAAATCTACGCCTTTTACCCGGTCTTCCTTTAGGGGGGATATATGCAGGAGTTTCTTATAGCTTTTTACCGGCCTGACATTGGCAAACAATCCTAACTGTTTTCTCATGGCCAGTAAACCTTGCTCAGGGCGTACCTTTGCCGAAGGATCCTTGTCGTATTTGGGATCTCCGATTGCTCCAAACAAAATGGTATCTGCCTTGAGGCAAAGGTTTTTGGTTTCCTCAGGGAAAGGGTCACCGGTGGCATCAATGGCCGCAGCTCCGATTAAGCCATGGTTTAGCTGAAACTGATGACCAAAACATTCTTCAATTGCCCTCAAGGATTTTAATGCCTGTTGGATGACCTCTGGTCCAATTCCATCTCCCTCAAGTACCGCTATAGTTGATTTCATAATCTACACTTTTCTACCAGCTTGTTCGTAAGCAATTATTTGATCTCTCTGGTTGATTAAATAATCTATGTCATCTAATCCCTGAAGGAGACAAGTCTTTTTGTGTGCATTAATTTCAAACCCTGAGGACTTCTCAGATCCAAGGATAGCAAATTGTTGATTAGTGAGATCCACAGTGGCCTTCAGTGACGGATCTTGTTCCAAGGCAGAGAACAGGTCCTGAATGAAATCTTCAGGTAATTGTACTGGAAGCAATCCATTGTTCAATGCGTTGTTCCTGAAAATATCAGCAAAGAAACTGGACACTACTACCCTGAATCCATAGTCGTACAAAGCCCAGGCCGCATGCTCGCGGCTCGAACCACAACCAAAATTTTTGCCAGCAATCAGGACCTCTCCCTTTACCCCGGTTTGATTTAGTATGAAATCAGGTTTAGGATTGCCTTCAGCATCGAAGCGCCAGTCCCGGAACAAGTTGTCGCCGAACCCTTCCCTGTCAGTTGCTTTTAGAAAGCGTGCAGGAATTATTTGATCAGTGTCGACATTTTCTGCAGGCATAGAAACACAGGTAGAAGTTATAGTATTGAATGACTTCATGGTTCAAATTATTTCTCTTACGTCACTTATGCATCCGGCAAGGGCAGTGGCAGCAGCGGTAAGGGGGCTGGCCAAAATAGTTCTGGCCCCGGGTCCTTGTCTGCCTTCAAAATTTCTATTGCTGGTAGAAACACAATACTCACCTGGAGGAATCTTATCCTCGTTCATACCAAGGCAGGCTGAACATCCCGGTTGACGTAACTGAAACCCGGCTGCTTCCAGAATTTGATCCAGCCCCTCCTGTTTTGCCTGCTGCTCCACTTGTTTCGAGCCCGGAATCACCATCGCATGCACATGAGGTGACTTTTGCTTCCCCTTTACCAATGAGGCCACTAATCGTAAGTCTTCAATTCTGGAGTTAGTGCAACTGCCAATAAATACATGGTTGATTTGCTTTCCTAATAATTGCTCACCGGCGGTCAGACCCATGTATTCCAGCGCTTTTTGATTATCGGGTCCACTGGGTATTCTACCGGTGATTTTCATACCCATTCCCGGATTGGTCCCGTAGGTAATCATGGGTACAATATCAGCAGCATCAAATTTATAAGATGCATCAAAAGTAGCATCGGGGTCAGTGTACAACTCTTTCCATTGTTTCAGGTAATAATCCCAAGCAACCCCGTGAGGACCAAATTTTCGCCCTTTCAGGTATTCGAAAGTGGTATCATCCGGGGCGATCATACCGCCTCTGGCTCCCATTTCGATGCTCATATTACAGATGGTCATTCTGGCTTCCATGGACAGACCGCGGATGGTCGAACCTGTGTACTCTATAAAATGACCAGTGGCCCCGCTTGTCGAAATTTTAGAGGCAACATAAAGAATAATGTCTTTGGAGAGAACCCCTGAAGCCAAAGGACCATCGACCTCAATTTTCATGCTCAGCGGCTTAGGCTGGAGTACGCATTGAGTAGCCAGTACCTGTTCAACTTCACTGGTGCCGATTCCAAAAGCAATAGCGCCAAAGGCCCCATGGGTAGAAGTATGACTGTCACCACAAACAATAGTCATTCCCGGTCGGGTGATCCCAAGTTCAGGTCCAATTACATGTACAATACCCTGATATTGGTGTCCTAAACCATAGAGTTCTAGCCCGAATTCCTGACAATTGTTGGTCAATTTTTGGACTTGAAGTCTAGACAATTTGTCTTTTATGGGTAGATGCTGGTCAATGGTAGGCACATTGTGATCTGCTGTGGCTATAGTTTGATCAGGTCTGAATACCCCAATACCCCTGCTGCGAAGTCCCTCAAATGCCTGTGGACTGGTAACTTCATGAATAAAATGCCGGTCTATGTAAATCACACTGGGACCGTCTTGGATTTGGGATACTACATGCTTGTCCCAAACCTTTTCGAATAAAGTTTTCGCTGACATCTCTTCTTAACAACTCCTCTATTTAATACTTGGGGTTAAATATTGGCTAAGCAATCCTTTTAAATCCCTGTCCTGTACCAATTTGATACGATCTGCCAATTCCAGGAACTTCTCATATATAGCATCCCTTTCTCCTACGGGAATTTCGATCCCCATTTTCATAATGCGATAGTTCAAGGCAGCCCTTCCACTGCGTGCGGTAAGCACGATGGTAGATTGGTCCACTCCAACTTCTTTAGGGTCAATAATCTCATAGTTTTCCCTGTTCTTTATCACTCCATCCTGATGGATTCCAGAACTGTGGGCAAAAGCATTGGCACCTACTATAGCCTTATTGGGTTGAACCGGCAT
>QIEB01000632.1 GCA_003229495.1 Flammeovirgaceae bacterium | reverse complement strand
AAAACAACACCGCTTACCTTTCCACTGATTTTGGCGTGGTGGTATTAGATCTGATAAAAAATGAAGTAATGGAAGCCTATACTAATATCGGAGAAAATGGGGAAGTAATGGGTATTAGTTTTGGGACCGTCTATCGAGATACCTTGTTTCTAGCCACCGAACAAGGGGTCATCGGCGGCCTCCTGGATCCCTCTGTAAATTTACAGGATTATGAGAACTGGAAACGTTTTGATTCCTCCACGGGGATCCCAAAGCTGCCGGTTTCAACCATTGGATCCATTGAAGGACAACTGTTGGCTACTGTAGGTACGGAAGGAATCTACTTTTACCAGGATGGTGTTTGGGATCGAATAGATTATAATCTGGGAAGCATGGTTCTGCATATGGATTCAGGTTCCAGTACATTCTTATTAACCACCGGAGAGAAGATACTATCAGTCAGTGATTTGGATGTGGAAGAGCTGACAGATCCAATCTACCCAATTCCACAGTCAAGTGCCCTGAACTCTGATGGACTATGGGTGGCAGATAGCATAAACGGTCTGGTATTTCCTATATCAGGCGAATTAACTAGCCAGTTTCCTTCCGGACCATTTTCTGATAGTATTTTTCTGGTTTTCAATCAAGGAAATATCATAGTGGCCTTACCTCCAGGTTATGATGCGGTACGAAATCCACTCCGTTCAACTTTGGGATTTTATTTATTCGAAGAAGGGGAATGGATCAGTTATAACTCCTCAGGCCGCTCGGAAACTGAGTTTTTTCCGACGGTTACTGATCTTGTCGATGTTGCCTATAACCGTCAAAATAAGAAATATTACTTTGCCTCTTTTGGTGAAGGGATTATTGAATGGGCCCCGGAGGGCGAAATAAGGATCCTGGATGAATCTACCCCCGGAAGTACCCTGGTGAACATAATACCCGGTGGTCGTAATGTTTTTGTAAGCAGTATCTATTCAGACAATCCTGATGCGGTTTGGGCTACGAACTTTGGAAATCCAGCTTCGATTCATAGGTTTAATCCAAATGATGATACCTGGATGGCCTATAACGCCTCTTTTCAAGCCGGGAGATTTCCACTTGATCTGCTAATAGCAGAAAATGACGATTTGTGGCTACGTCTTGATCCAAACAATGGTGGTGGTATCATGGTTTTCAATCCGGAGTCATCTCTGCAAAAACACCTGACTGATATTGACGGTCAAGGCGGACTACCAAGCCGTAATGTAAAGGACCTGGTTATAGACAAGAACGGTCAAGTGTGGGTGGGAACTGATAAGGGGATTTCTCATTATCCATTTCCATTTGATATTTTGGAAAACCCTGTAGTTAATGCCAGTCCAATATTGATAGATGGCCGCCCGTTGCTAAGGGATGAACCAATAAACTGTATTTCAGTGGACGGAGGCAATCAGAAATGGATTGGCACAGACAATGGCATCTGGTTGTTTACCGGGCGGGGCGATAGTGTGCTATATCACTTTACCTCAGAAAACAGTCCCTTGCCATCTAATAGGATCCTGGATGTTGAAGTAAATGACATGAGTGGTGAGGTATTTATAGTAACTGATTTGGGAACTGTTTCATTTCGAGGTACATCTACCGAAGGTCCTCCGGAGCATACACAGGTAAGGATCTTCCCAAACCCCGTTACCCGTGATTTTAGTGGACTGGTAGGGATTTCAGGACTGGTAAACAATGCGATTGTAAAAGTAGCTGACATAACCGGCAAATTGGTTAATGAATTTAAGGCTGCGGGAGGTACTGCAGTTTGGGATATTAGTGATTTCCAAGGGCGCCGGGTTCAATCCGGAGTGTATTTGGTATTCAGTAGTAGTCCTGACGGAAATGAAACATTTATAGGGAAAATTGCCGTAATCAACTGATATGCTGGTTAAAACCAAGGGTGTGGTGTTGAAGTTTATCAAGTACCGTGAAACCTCTATTATCGTAAATATTTACACAGAATGCTTGGGGTTACAGAGCTATATTATAAACGGAATCCGTTCCTATAGGACCAAAAGAAATAAAATAGCGTTATACCAACCATTGACCTTGTTAGACCTGGTTGTCTACTATCGTGAGGAAAAACAACTTCAGCGTCTTTCAGAAGCCAAATGTCAACATCCCTTTTATTCCATTACCCTGAACCCTAAGAAATCAGCCACAGCACTATTCATTCTGGAAATCTTATCTAAAACACTTAAAGAACAGACAGAAAATAAGGAGATGTTTAATTTTATATGGGATTCTGTGCTAAAATTTGATTCTGGGGAGTTGCCTGCAGAAAATTTTCATCTGGTGTTTCTTGTTCGGTTAAGCAGATTTTTGGGATTCCTTCCTCAAAGTGCTAAAGAAATACATGAGGAATTAAAAAATGAGTTGGATGAAATTTGGTTGCATAGCCATGAGGGTCAATTGATGGATCAATTATTGACCTGCGGTTATTCAAACTCACCGGTTCTGAGCAACAGTCAAAGAGCTAACTTGTTGAAGGTCCTGTTGTCCTTTTACCGATGGAACATGGAACAATTTGGCACTATAAAATCCCTAAAAGTACTGAATCAGGTTTTCAAGTAGCATCATCCGGAACCAAAGAAATGGTTCTTTCAACATTATTAAACGGGCCATCGATAATATTTCCCTCATTGTCCACTAATTCTAGCCTAATAGTGCTCTCTCCCATTGGCAAACCTTCCATGAAATAAGGGGCCCACTTGTCAATCAGAAATTGCTCTCCGTTAATTGTGGCACGTACCTTGTTCCCCTCGGGTGACAGATCGGTATTTACCAGGTAAAAGTCTAGAATTACTCTTTCGGTGTCGTGTCCTTTGTATTCCCCTTTTGGGCGGCTGTAAAACATATGTGGAGCAGTCAGATCGACCTGTTCTGATTCGGTCTCACCTACAGAAAACTGACTAATTACATAAGCACCGTAATGTTTTAAGCTTTCATGATATGACCGTGAAAGAAATGACAACATTACGTAATTTCCCGCATCCAATTCAGCCTCATATACTGGTTCGTAAAGAGCCTTATATGGACTCCCGTTTAGAATGAAATGAATATGCTGGCCTTTGCCTGAATTGGCACATTGTTTGGTATCTGCGTCCAATGTCTGATTGGTCAATTGATAATTCTTGATATTGAAATGAAACTCGATAGCCCCTGGATCATAGTTGGTGCCTTCCAGAGGTTCATTCATTTCTAAAACAGCATCTGGAAATTGGGGTGACATCACCTCTGACAAAGAGACCTGGTGGTCAGAATCAACTATGTCATTGGTATCATTTCCATTTACAATATCCTTTTCAGATGATTGCTTTCCTCCGCAGTTTAGAAAAAAAGTTGCAATAGAGAGGGCTGGTATATATATGAGGAACTTCCTTATCATTACAGTTTTGATTTTGATGTGACCAAAGTTATTATAAATTTAGATAATTAAATCATGACAGATTCACTAGTTGGTAGATAACGGTACATTTTAACCCAAAAAAAGATAATACTTTCCAGAACATGAAATCAGCAAAATTATTCAGATGATTCGTGAAAAAAAATTCCGTTATTTTATATTCCTAAGAGATATATTCATACTCTCCATTAGCGCTTTTGGTGGACCACAGGCGCACCTGGCAATGCTGTTTGAAACAATGGTCAACAAAAGGAAATACCTGACTGAGGACGAATTGATTGATCTTCATGCACTATGCCAGATACTACCAGGTCCGACTTCCACTCAAACAATAACCGCCCTTGGATTTAAGATTGGGGGTCCTAACCTGGCCTATCTGACACTGCTTATCTGGGTGCTCCCGGCAGTTACCATCATGATCACTGCCGCTATAGGGATTGCGACCCTTCAAGAAAGATCTATCTCCATTGATTTCACCAAGTACATTCAACCGATGGCAGTTGGATTTGTAACTTATGCCGCTTATAGGATAAGTTTAAAAGTTGTTCATACCAGGACAGCAATGGGATTGATGATCATTGCCGCGGTGATTTCATATTTTGTTAGGAACCCATTGATTTTTCCAGTTATTCTATTAATCAGTGGCTCAATCACAGCCATGAAATTTAAGGCACATCCTGAGGAAACGGACAAACAGTTTAATATTGACTGGCGAAACTTCATCTTGTGGGCAGCGGTGCTCACATTTTTCGCTATCCTTGGAGGAATTACCCGCGAGCGTACTGTATTGCTATTTGAGAATTTCTATCGGAATGGCAGTTTAATTTTTGGTGGTGGGCAAGTGCTAATTCCACTTTTGTATACCGAATTCGTGGAGTTTAAAAATTATCTTTCTTC
>QIEB01000388.1 GCA_003229495.1 Flammeovirgaceae bacterium | reverse complement strand
ATCAATGACAGCACTGGGGTGGTGGACCTCCTGATCAACCCTCAAAACCCTGATCAACTTTGGGCAGCTACCTGGGAGCGAACCAGAAAAGCCTGGAACTTTAATGGCAATGGTTCGGGGTCAGGGATTTATCGATCAGACAACGGAGGGCTCACCTGGGAACGTCTCGCCAATGGTTTTCCTCAAAGTGAGTGGATAGGACGAATCGGGATCGACTTATGTCTTGAACAACCTAATGTTTTATATGCGTTATTGGACAATCAGGAAAAACCAAAAACTCCCAAGGAGAAAAAAGCCAGCGGACTACTGGCAAAGGATTTTCTGAATATGTCTGAATCAGATTTTGTAGACCTTGACTCAGTTAGACTAAACAAGTACTTACGTGACCACGGGTTTCCCGAAAAATATAATTCAAAGGCAGTTAAAAGGGAGGTTGTTGAAGGCAAGTTCCCACCAAAAGCATTGGCAGACTATATTGCCGATGCAAATAAAGCGCTAGTTGATGCTGAAATAACCGGGGCTGAGCTTTATCGCAGCGATGACTATGGTGACAGCTGGCGTAAGGTGAATTCCTACATTCTGGATGGTGTATATCATAGCTATGGATATTATTTCGGCGAAGTTCGGGTAGTACCTAATAATCCAGACGCTGCATACGTTTTTGGCGTGCCGCTATTAGTAACTGACGATGGTGGCAGTACATTTCAAAGAATAGATACCATAGGAAATGTTCATGTGGACCATCAGGCATTATGGATCAATCCTGAAAACATTAATAATCTGATCCTTGGAAACGACGGGGGACTGTATATTAGCTATGATTCCGGTGGCCACTGGCTGCATTTGAATAGTTTGCCTGTAGGACAGTTCTATTCAGTGAACATCGATATGGAAGAACCCTACAATGTATATGGTGGGTTACAAGACAATGGAGTACTCATGGGCTCTTCGCGCTCAATTCCCAACAGAACAAAAAACTGGGAAAAGGTATTGCAAGGAGATGGCATGTTTGTATCAGCGGATCCCAGGAACAGTGAATTGGTCTACACCGGGTTTCAGTTTGGAAATTATTATAGAGTCGACAGAAGTACCGGGAAGCAAGATAAAATAAAACCCAAACCTGATATAGGGAAAACACCGTTGCGATACAATTGGAGGGCGCCCCTGATCCTCAGTGATCATAATGCAGACATTTTGTATATCGGGGCCCAAAAATTATTCCGTAGCATGGACCGAGGGGAGTCCTGGGCGGCAGTCAGTGAGGACCTGACTAAAGATCTTCCTCAAGGGAACGTGCCATATAGTACACTAACTTGTGTAAGCGAGTCCCCTATTAAATTCGGCTTAATCTATGTGGGAACAGATGATGGCAATGTTCAGATGACCTCTGGTGGAGGAGATCATTGGAATCTGATTTCAGATGATTTACCTGACCTATGGGTGAGCAGCTTACATCCATCGTCACACCAGGAGAGTCATGTATACCTCTCTTTGAATGGTTATCGTTCCGATGATTTTCGAACTTATGTCTACTTCAGTGATGACTATGGAAAAAACTGGCAGTCTTTAAAAGGAAACTTGCCAGAGGTGGTAATAAATGTAATAAAGCAGGATCCGGTAAATCCGGAGCTGCTTTATTTGGGAACCGATCATGGAGCATATGCAAGCCTTGATCACGGAAATACCTGGCAATTACTGACTGGTGTGCCTAATGTAGCGGTGTATGACTTGATCGTCCATCCCAGGGACCACGAATTAATATTGGCCACACACGGCAGAAGCATGTACACAGTAGAGGTGAAGCCCTGGCAGAAATTGACTCCGGAGAAGCTAAATTTAGGTGTAGTGGCTTTTGAATGCAACGAGGTAGAATATTCTGATTCATGGGGTGAGTCCAAGTACTCCTGGTCGAAACCAGATAAACCTTCATTAACCTTAAGTTATTATGTTGGAGAAGCTTCTGAGGAGATAGAGGTGACCATTACGGACGACAAAGGTAACAAATTAGTCAAAATACCGGGTCCGGCAGAAGTTGGATTTCACAGAGTGATTTGGGATTTAAGGAAAGTACCCAACCATAAAAAAGACACAGCCTCTTATGTTACACCAGGCAGATATACGCTCACATTTGAGAATAAAGGTATAAGGGACACCGCAATACTTTGGGTGAAAGAAAAGATCAAGAAGCACTAAAAACTAAGCTCTATTCCGTTTAAAGTCAATTATGTGGCGTAACCTCCGGCAATATATTACTCATTTGCCATCTGCCAGTGTTGGTGCTGCATTTGCATTGATGAGTATTCTATTTGGTACCTGGATTGCCAGGATCCCAGACATACAATTGCAGGCAGGGCTTTCTGAGGGTCAGCTTGGGTTGGCTTTGTTGGGCATGCCATTGGGCGCCATTGCCATCATGGCGTTTATGGGACCTATAATCCACCGTTTTGGTGCGGGCATGGTAACCTGGGTGTCGTCAATGGTCTACGTGTTTGCCATGGTATTGCCAACTCTGGCAACAAACTGGTGGTCACTGGCCGGGGCTTTGGTAGTTGTTGGAATCGGTGCCGGATCTATGGACGTAGCCATGAACGCAGCTGCGGTAGTCATCGAAAAACAGTACCAAAAGTTAATTATGTCTACTTCTCATGCCATCTTCAGCCTGGGTGGTATGATTGGTGCAGGCATTGGCAGCGTAGTAGCTGGCTTGGGCGTTCCTCCTTTATTTCATTTTATTTATGCGGCGGCAATTATGTTAGCTGTGACATTTGTATTTAGAAAACGGTGGCTTTCTATCTCAGACCATAGCGAAGGTAATCATAAATGGGCCTGGCCATCCCGGTCATTGGCTTTATTGGCGTTCATCGGTTTCTGCGTGTTGCTGTCAGAAGGTGCTATCGCAGATTGGAGTGCTGTCTATCTCAGACATACGCTGAAGGGCAGTTCTTTTATTGGTGGTCTTGGGTTTGCAGGGTTTTCACTGACCATGGCACTAGGACGATTTTACGGGGACTCCCTGATTCCCCGGTGGGGTGCTGGTAATCTGGTGCGATGGGGAGGACTGGTTGCCGCCGTATCTTTGGGTGTGTTATTAGTGATCGGCAATCCTTTGGCAGCAATTGTGGGATTTACGCTGGCGGGCTTAGGACTTTCCCTGGTTACACCAATTACTTTTAGTGCCGCTGCCAGGATTCCCGGGACTTCTCCCGGTGGGGGGATAGCTGCAATTTCCAGCATGGGCTATATAGGATTTATGGTCGGTCCCCCGGTTATCGGTTTTATAGCTGACCAGTTTGGGCTTACTCTTGGTCTGGGTTTGGTGGCATTATTGTGCCTTTTGTTTGGTATGCTTGGCAGTGGCATTTCCGTTGGAAAATAACAAATGACAAGCATCAAATAACAACTAAGTTCCAAACCCCAACCCCCAAGTAATTGAGTGCTTGTCATTTGGTGCTTACCAACAGAATGGTCATTGAGACCATTCTGTTGGTAAGCGATCCCAGCGATAATCTTTTAACTCCTCCACCAAATCCTGTGACAAGCCATGAGCTTCTCCCACCTGCATGTTGGCCAGCACATGCCTTTCTTTACGCATACCTGGGATCACAGTACTAACGTCCTTATTTTGCAGAATAAATTTTAAAGCTACCTCAGGCAAGGAACTATTCGAAGGCAGGATCTTCTTTATGACTTCAGCCCGTTCAACACTGGCTGTCAGATTTTCCGGGACAAAATAGGTGTTACGCCAGTCTCCTTGGGGAAAGCTAGTGTCCAGAGTCAGGTTTCCTGTTAGGGTCCCTTCGTCAAAGGGGACCCTGGCAATAACCCCGATATCAAGTTCACGGCAAAGGGGAAAAAGCTTATCTTCAGGGGCCTGATCAAAAATATTATAAATTACCTGAACGGTATCAATGAGTCCGGTTTGTAAAGTAAGTAGTGAATTCTCTGGCTCCCATCGATTAACACTAACTCCTATCTTATCTATTTTGCCTTGCTGTTTAAGCTGTTCCAAAGCATGCTTCCATTCATCCTCTTCACTCCAGTCATCTTCCCAAACATGGAATTGAATAAGGTCAATAGTATCAACCCTTAGATTGGAAAGGCTCTTTTCTACATACTCTATAATGTGGTTTGCGGGAAAACAATCCTTTAAAAGATACCCCCGACGGGAGGGCCATTTAAAGTTCATGGGCGGGATCTTGGTAGCCACATAAATTTTTGTATCAGGGTGCCTTCTTATCAGGTCAGAAAGGATTTTTTCACTTCTTCCTTCTCCATATCCCCATGCAGTATCAAAAAAGTTGCATCCCCTGGCAACAGCAAGGTCCAGACCGCGATTGGTCTCCTG
>QIEB01000394.1 GCA_003229495.1 Flammeovirgaceae bacterium | reverse complement strand
ATTCCTCTACACTACCACCCAAAATGGTCTCTTCAATATAATCCTGCACCTCGATCAGAATCGTTGTAACCTTTGTTATATCCGATAGTGCCGGGATATATGTAATACCTCCGGGGACAAAGACATTACTATGAGGATGCTGACCACCCAATATGGCGTATACTTCGTCAAGCTTTACCCTTGCCTTTATAGCCTTCAGGTATGAACTTCCTGAAAGCGGGGTAAATCGCTCCTTTAACAATGGATATGCCTTGTGGTCAGAGTATTTTTTATTGACAAGGTCAGGACCAAATAAGGCATAGAAATGTGTGGCATGACTCATTATATTTTCTATACCAAGTAATATACTCCTGAGAAGATGACCATTTGGCGGAACCTCTGCCTTGTAAAGATCATCCAGCGTCTTCATGCTATAGAGTGGGGAGTAGGGCAAACCCCGCAAATTCTTGGGACAAATCCCAGGGCATCCATAGGTTGCCTTCCTTTTAGCATGATTTCAAAGCCCCTGAATAGGGCCGCCGATGCCCTGGCATCTTTAACTATACCATCATCTATCCCCAGTTTAAACTCAAGATGCCCTTCTATCCTGGTTACAGGGCCGATATCCAGATTCAGATTTAATTCCTTAAAATTGGTAGACATTACATCCTCCCTTGTAATTTAGACTTCTTGATTTGGTTTTAACCTTGGCGGACATGCAAGTTTGGCTGCTCCTGCCATGGCTATATATCTTGCCTTGGGGACTCCTATAGGCAATCTCTTTGGAATACCTGCTATTTTGGGAGTTTCAAAGAAGGGGATACTGCTTTCCGGAAAATCAGGGTTTGTACATCCCATACATGGTGATCCGGCCATGCTCTTGGTCGACTGCCTGTTCCATAACCTGGAATTGCAATCAGAGTATGTTAAAGGCCCTTTACAACCTAATTCATGGAATAAACAACCCTCATCAGTAAAATTTTTCGCCCCTTGCTTATATTCAAAATATTCATTTTTGGGGCAACCGTGATGCGATAAGACGCCATAAAACATTAAGGGCCTGTGATATTCGTCCAATTTTATAGAGGCCCCCTTGCCAAGCAAGACAGCGGCCAGGGTCTGAATTATCCAGTCTGAATGGGCCGGGCATCCGGGGATATTGATAACAGGGAATCCAGCCTTTGATTTGTAATCCTTCCCCAAAAAACCACCCTTCTCAGCCCTGTGAAATTGAAGACCTGTAGCATCTGTGGGATTTGGATCTGCTGCTGCCATTCCCCCGAAAGAGGCACATGTACCAACAGCAACAGTATAATTTGCAATCCTGGAAAACTCCAGCAATATATCCTTTAAAGGTCTCTCACCGAAAAAACAATATTCTCCGGTACCATCGGGACCTTGAGATATTGCCCCTTCCAATATCAAGACATCTAACGGCTCTTGACCATCAATATAGGGTTTCAGCGACGCTATTGCCTCTTTCCCGCTTGTAGGATTAATGGTTGGATGAAAGGCTATATTCACCCCCAGATTATTAATCACGGGTTGTTGACAATTTAAGAATGATATGGAACATCCATTATCTGTAGCACCTTGAAGCCATATTAGATTTGCCATCTTTGATCCTCCTTTTTTTATCATATACAATTAACATTGACTCCACTGCAAAAACCCAGAAATTAGTAGCCGCAGGCTTTAGCCTGCGAAAAAGTTTGCTATAAATCAGCCACTTACGCAACCTAAAGGTCGCGGCTACCATGTTTTTGAAATTTTTGCAGTGAAATCAATATTAAAACAGTTTACCATAACCCCAAATCACAGTCAGATCATAAGTCACCTCCCTTTGAACCATCCAAACCAGAGGAATATTGAGATTTTGTCTGATTACCCTGCTTTTTCGAAAAGATAGCCCCAAACTATAAACTACCAATTTTATGCCATATCCGTGCCAATCAAAGTGGAGACATGAAAAAATTGTTTAACTGTTTGTATTGCAAGAATAAATATCTTTCTGATTTTTTAGCCAGGCTGAATGTGTGATCAGGATATTTTTGGATTTGTTTAAATTTAGGGCAGGAATTGTTTGGTTATGCCTAAAATTATAACAATTGGAAATAATCAAGGACTCTTTAAAACCTTATCATGGTTGCCCGCTACTCTTAAGAATATAGTATCCTCAATAATCTCAAAAGTTAGTCGATAAAAAATATCGATTCTTGCTTCCCAAATTCTTTTTCTGCCTTTTATTTTACATTTGTGTGGGTAGCCGCAGGCTTTAGCCTGCGTAATTTACGCACCCTAAAGGGTGCGGCTACCACTGCTACATCCTCATGTCTTCTTATTACATGATCATTGTCATGGCTTTTTCTTTAAATACAATATTTTATGATGCTATCGCAGTGAATTGCTGTTGTGTTTAAAAAAGGTATGCCATATTTGCTTTCTGTTAATATTAATGGCAGTTCAGTACACCCCAAAATTAGTGAATCGATTTCTTCCTCATTCGCCATTCTTTTTACGATAGCCAACAGTTCTTCTCGTGTTGAGTCTTTGAAAATACCCAATTCAATTTCTGAGAATAATTTATGGTGGATTAACTGTTGTTCCTCCTCCGAAGGAACAACAACTGATATTCCTTTAGAAATAAACGGCTTTTTATAATATTCTGCCTCCATAGTGAGTTTGGTGCCCATTAAACCAATATTTTTTAATCCCATTTCTTGAGCTTTGTTGCATGTCTCATCGACTATGCTCAAAAGCGGTATAGGGGATTTTGATTTTATTTCATCAAAAACGATATGTGGAGTGTTGGATGCAATTGCAGCGAATTCCGCACCAGCACGATGAATAGAAAATATTTTTTCTAATAACCACTCTGAAAGTCTGAGCCAATTCTTGTGTTCAACAAACTTCATGAGTTCATTGAGGTTTGCGCTGTAAACAATAATTTCAGGGTAGGCCTTCTCAACATACTTTGTATTGAATGCAGCAATTATTTCTTTGTAATAATCTACAGTTGATTCAGGACCAAGGCCCCCAATTATTCCGATTGTTTTCATTTCTATTTTAGTTCCTATTTCTTCGCCATAACGACCCCGATCACCTGACCCAAGGAGGACAGGAGTTGAACCATTATATAAGTTAACTTTACTTTTATTTAACAATAGTCAATCTAAATTCAAACCTGTAAAGACTGATAATGCTATCAGCCCGAGGATAAAAGTAAGGTACTGCATTGCACCCAGAATTATTGCTGGTTTGTAGTATGTTTTTATATCATGCCATATATCATAAACTCTAAGCATACTAAACAAAAATGCTGTGCCCAATATAATTGATACTATTTCTAGTATCCAACCAGAAATCAATATGTACTTATACTCCAAATTATTTTTTAGCAAGCTTTTCTGAAATGACACAGATAAAACAACAATTCCTGTACTCAATGAAATTAATAGCTTTCCTATATCATACGCTGTTTCATTGAACTTCTTTGTAGCTTCATCGACTTCTATCTCGTTTGTGTTGTCGTTCATTTCTCGGTTTCGTGTCAACCCCTTTTATCTCAGAGTTAAGCAATTTTATTTCACATATAACGTGGCTGGTTATCCTCTTTTTTGTTTTTCAAGGCTGACACCTCCTCATAAGCCTTCTTATAAAGGTTATCTGCCCAAGTTCTAAGTTTCTTCCGGATTGGTGAAAGGTCTTCATATTTTTTTATACCAAGCTTTTCAGCCGCATTTCGAAGATTTCCTGTTGAATTGGCAGACATTCCCAAGCTACACACGATCTCTACTGTGAGCTTTTCGTTAGGACGCATTTTTGTTGTATCCCAGATTCTCACTAAAAAATCTCCTTTTTCTACCATAACAGTCGGCCATTCATCCACGTGCTTCCAATAGTTTGCAACAGCATTTATTGCCTCTATTATGGAATAGATAGCATTAGACGCTAATAGATCGGCAAGCTTTAGCACATCGTACGCCTTAACACTATTGATGAAACTTAGATGGGATCCAAAGTCACGTTTACATCCTTCTGAAAGATATGCCATATTACTGCGAAGCCGAGTGATGAATGTTTGTGCAACCACAAAAGATATTCCGAGAAACTCTTCAATTTGATCGCATTCATCATCTGTAACTGCTTCTATATATGAGTCATCCCCACTACCTATTGCACGTTCTATACGTTGAGACGACATTGCAATCTCTTTCTCCATTGCAACGTGGAGATGATCAACAGTCTCACTTTCTACAGCATACTTCAATAACCTAAGTAAAGCATCTACTCTATAGCGTTTTTGGTATATCATACTTTTTATCTTTTATGTGGCTAACGATTAGTATTTTATCCGTAGTGCTACTATACAAAAAAATCCAAATTTAGCAATAGGATATTTAAGCACTATGGATAAAATACTGTTGGACTGAACCGTCTTCACCTCAATCCTCTCCCCGAGGGGGAGAGGAGGTAATAAAAGGCGTCTTACAAGCCCCTCTCCCACCAAGGGTTATGGTGAGGAGGGTAGAAGATTTTTCTTTCTCGGACCAAGCCCGATAACCATTTTATTGAAAATGATGGGATAGTTGCGAGGAAAGTGAAAAAAATTACCGCGAAGCGGTTTAGTTCAACAATCTATATCTAATATTTTACACCTCCAATATAGTGTGTAAAGAGATAGCTAAAATGGAGTTTTCACACAGTCTGGTGAGTTGTTAAATGTCACTCGTCCCCCCTCCGAACCAGGACACAGCAACTCACTCTGCCGTCCCCTCTTCTTGCACTCTCGCCCTGAGCTTGTCTACTGCCTGCTTCACGTAGCAGGGCACCTGATAGCAGTCGTGTTTCTTGAGAAGGTCAGTGAGCGGTTGTAAGGCTCGCAGATCGCCAATATCTCCAAGCATTCTGGCAGTATGCTCTTCGTAACGGTCATCATCAAGATCCGCGATAAGAATGGGGACGAGATCGCCTAGATCGTCACTGCCGAGTTGTCGGAGGCTCTCTATGATATTCTCACGCACGAAGACATCGCTTGTCTTAAAGGTGCGTTTAAGAATGGGCACAGCGCGCTCGTCCTGCATATGGCTCAAGGCCTGCACTACACGCCTATGGATGCGATTGCTTTCGAACTTCGTATTCAGGAGCTCCTGGAGCCGAGGAAGAGCCTCCGTCGCTTGTAGTTTACCGAGCGACAAGACGCAGTACTCAACAACGCTCAAGTTGTCCTCCGAAAGATGTGATAGGAGTTTCGGTACCGCTCTCTTGTTGCCGAGGTTGCCAAGGATTCGAGCCATTTCCTTGCGAATAGTGGGGCTCTTGTCATCCAGCGCCGCAAGTCGCTCCTCGAATGTTGCACCCACAATCCTGGGAGGATCTGTGAAGTAGTCGAGGCAGCCAACGTGCATCACGAACGGCTGGCTGGTTATCCTGTCGTTTTCATTGTAGTGGAGATGAAGGCGCAACTCGACATCAACACGATGAATGTGATAGCGCTTCAGTTCGTCCATGCGTGCCGAGAAGTCAGAATTCCTGAGGCGTGCCAGAACCTGCTGGGCGTGTCGCCAAGCATCTGCACCTATGATGATCTGAATACGGTCTGTACCGTTCGCAGGGATTTCCTGCGATACCGAGAGAGGAACCGTGTAATCCTCGCTGAACGGGTTGAGTAAGACATTGTACTGATGGGAGACGGGCGCTCCTTCTGACATATGTGACTCTGCTGGAACTGGTCGTGTCTTAAGAACCTCGAACACGATCCGCTTAAGAAAGGCTACTTCATTTCCCGGATTCCTGAGCTTCAGGTCCAGTATCGGAAATGTAGCATTGTCAATCTCAGAAAGCTCCACGATCTCCAGTGCTCGCCTTGGAGAGAACAGCTTCTTTGCCTTCTCGGCCAGACCCAAGATGAAAGATGAGGCTACCAAGGCGAGAACTGTCAAAGCAAGAAGGACGCCAATGATCTTCTTTCCGAAGATCAGCTGCAGGATCCTATCGCGTGTCTGCTGGTACGGGTCATTGTCATCAGGTGGCATGGGTCACGGCCTCCTTCCTCCTCGTGCATACCGGGTAGCTCACTGGCCTCTCGGCCAGATCGCCCCCTAAGAACCATACGTGATAGTTTCCCATCATACGGCTCAAGCATTTCCATAAGTTACCCTTGTAGGGCAACCCGACTGTTTAACCTCATTGCTATCATCTCCCTATAGTGACGAGATGATAGCGCCCCGAGCAGACGTGATTCTTTTATATTTCTCCTCCTCCAAAAATAATAGCTGTATTCCTGGAAGTAGGGATTCGCATCTGCTTTGATTTTAATATGTCTCTTTATACCTATAGAGCATACCCGAATTATATTGAGAGTTCGAGTTTTATTTTTATACTTGTGTATAATAGAGAATACATCTTTACGTCCTGAGGCTGACCAGTATTTACTGATTAGCCACTTTCTGGACTTGTTCTGATGTCTTCTCTTAACCATGCGCCATAGTTGGTTAAAGACATGGGCAAAATGTCTGATTGATTCTAAGCAATCGTTGGGAAAAGTTCTGGAATTATTTCATTAAGTCCCATTTTCCAGAATATTCTACGTAATGTCAGACCAACACCCCCTTGACTTTGCAACTTTTCAATATCGTTGGGATTGGCAATTATTCGATCGCAACCCTCAGCTAGTTCTTGCATGATTTTTTCTATATCTTTATTCATATTTTTATTCATGTAACGACTGAACTCACTGGTTTTTATGGAGCGCAGCGGAGTAAAAATCCAGTGCAGTGATTTGTTATGTGTTGTTACTGTTTTCATCATTTACATAATAATCGACAGACCACAATTGTTCGCAAAGCCTTTGAACCAATTTTGTTCTTTCTTCGATATCTTGTTTCTTGAAATTTGAATGTGGCTTAAAGCCTAATTCATTTATTGCTTGTGATTTTAGGAAATTAGGGTTTTTTGTGTAATAGCTTGGATGAAGAGTCTGTGCATATGTATTTTCTTTAATATAGTGTTCAAGCTTATCATTATATTTGTCACTGCTAAAAGATTGGTTAGTTCCGTTTGGTAAAAGGATTAAAGCACCAATGGTATTGCGCCACTCCTGAAAATCATTTTCTTGATCAAATTCATCTCTATGCTCATCAAATTTATCTCCCCATATATGCTCTATCTCAAATTGTTTTCCCTTAGGGTGATGATAACTCACATAATTTGAACTTTTACCAATCAACTCATCCACATACCCTGATATTCTTGACAGTAAGTGTTTTATAAATTTCCTGTTCTGTCCATGCAAACCAAAATCAACAATGCCATCCCACTTTTGGTCAATATTATTTATTTCCTTTGATAAATTCTTGGCTAATTCAGTTACCCCATTATTTCTTATTAGCTTAATTAGTGTCCATCCATAAATGGGCATTTTTGAATTTTTAGTTGAGTAAAAAATTGCTATTCAGAATATGGTTCAACCTGAATTCAAAATCAGACTCAACATGAACCACATATTCAACAAGGAAGCCACATTTCATCCATTTTTTGACACACGTTTCCTGT
>QIEB01000478.1 GCA_003229495.1 Flammeovirgaceae bacterium | reverse complement strand
AAAAAAAACTCAAAGAAAAAAAACTGGAAGATTTTAAGAACAGTAATTATTCGACAGAGGTCTTTTTGGATAATTCCATTCGGAAATACAAGAATGATATTACAGGGGAACTGAAATCTTATCCGGCCAACTACAAGGCCGTAGCCAGTAAAACCAGGGCAAAAAAGCCATGCCTTGCAGCGAAACTCCAGCAAGAAAGCGTTTCAATCATCCACAACTTTGAAGTCACATGGGAACAGATAATTGTGAAGGCAGAAAAAAACCATCAGTTTTTCAAGAGTGTCGAGCACTTGAAATAGCAGGGTCACCCCAGTCAGGCAATAGCCTGCAAACCACGAAATGAGGTGGATTTGTCTGTAGAGCAGGCCAATGCAGGCAATATGTGACAGGGGTAACAAAACCACTAAATAAGTACAGATATATAGCCGGATCTGATAAAGATTCCCTGCCAACAGTCGTTACGTAATACTAGATATATCATATTGGTATGGCGTACATGATTGACACAACAAGCAGAAAGCTCCTTCCATTACTTTATTTTCTCTCATGGTTACCACTGGTCGCCCTTCTTTTCCCGCTCCCCAGTATGGAACAAGCCAGGCAAACAGGCAGCTTGATTACGAAAAAAATGGAAACCAGTGACGTGGTGGGTAGTAAGTTCAGGTTAATGAGGGCTGAAGTGAAGGCGGTCTATGATTTTTATTCAAATCCGGCGGAGCTTCAGAAGTGGATGACCATGCGTTGGGGTATGCTTACCATCATCTTGCTGGGGGGGTTGGTTGCTTCGATGTTTGTTTTGGCGGACAGCTATTACTGGAAAATGGCAGTGATATCGGCCGCAGGTTGTTATTTGCTCTATATATTCTTTCAGTCAGGGCGCTATATCCCCGGCGGGCTTGATGCACGTTCCTGGCTCATGATGTCAACCCAGTTAAACGGTGGCTTTCTTGAGTTGTATAAAGAATTTATTTTTCCTGTATACCAGTTTATTTTGTCTATTGTTGTATTCAGGCTTTTTCTCGAGGAGCATTCGGGGGATAATTTAGAGCATAATGAGTGTGGAGTTACGGCTTAACCAGGAAACGGCAAAGGGAAAGTAGTATTTATGGAAGAATTACCAATCTTCATTGATGTAGAGGCATCGGGCCAGTATCAATGCACGTATACTGCAAGATACCTACATTCGCAGTAAACAGAACAATGCAGTTCATTCAGGGTATAAATGCGTCTGTGTTGGACCAGGATAAGGGTTACAATACAACAACGATCGCTGTTTGAATACGATGTTGTGGATCTTTTTTGCCGATATTCAAGTATCTAGAAATAGAGTTAGAACTGTAAATGACATGGCTGTTATATATTGCTGGCGGGTTGGTTATATTGCTCTGGTGGGATGGCCTGGGCGCCAAGGAGATTGCCAGTGCAAAAGGCAAGCAACTATGCCGGGATGCAGAACTTCAGTTTCTGGATGATACCGTTGTACAAATAAAGCTTCGATTCTGCTTTTATCAAAAAAAACAACTTGGGGTTTTTCGTCGATTTTTATTTGAGTTTACCAGCGATGGTGAAATCCGCTACCAGGGGTTTATAGACATGTTTGGCCATATTGTTATTGATACCGAAATGCAACCCTATCGCATCACCTAGCAACCCTGGCTAGAGTTTTAAGACATTTCTTTTTAAAAGGTTTGTCAAAAATCGTTAAATGATATGCCCTACTGCGCTATTTAGGTGGATGAGTGGTCAATATTATGGGATATCTGGTTGTGATTGCCAATTCAACGAGAAATCAATAAGTTACAATTACTGCAATCTGGGAAAATCGGATTATACTAAGTGCTAGCAGAGACCTGGATTGTCGCTGGTATTATGAGAGCGAGGAAGGCAATACGGTATCAGGTACATAGAATTATGATGCACGAAAGAAGAACACGACGACGTATCTCCTTTAAGCGGCCCATCCGTGTATTGACAGAAGATGGCGAAAGGGTATCGCTTATGTCCATGGATTTTTCTATGGAAGGGATAGGTTTCTTGTCTGCTCAGCCGCGTGATGTCGGTGATATTTTGCGTGTTTCAATGAATATTGGTCATAATGGCAGAACACATGTGCTTGATGCAATTGGTGAAGTTGTGCATCGCCGTTACAGGGACAAGAAATTTTATGTTGGAATGCGTTTCTATAGAGACAAATAGCTATTTTATAAACGATCATAAAGAGGCCGTCCGGAGTTCATCCAGAACGGCTTTTTTAATGCCTGTAAAAGCTTGATAGCTTAAATAACAATTCAGGAGGGCATTAAAACCAGTACACTAACCTATCATATTAGCCAGAAATATCAGCCCGAACATAAGAGCTACTAGAACAAGCACGGTCACGCCTACGCGTTCCCCCATTAGTTTATCGTCTTTTAAATCTTGTGAGTGCACGGTGGTAACTCCTGTAATAACGTTAGTTAAAGATATACCATACGTAGATGCACAGGGATGAATATTGATCTGGATCAAGTTTGGAATGGATTTAGATATGAAACCGGTGTACATAACCACGTTGTAACAGGGCAGTCAGATCCTCATGCAGTAACGGCAGCTTCAATGTTTGTAAGGTAATCTATTTGGATCAAACCGAAAACTTGGTGACATATGGCACTGTTGATTATGCTGGGGGAACACATCAAGACACGCGCGCTAATAAATAACGTACGTTTTAAAGGTGCTATCTTGCCAATTGCAAATGGAAGTATGGCCATTGAAGGTGAAGGTTCTGATGAGGTAGATAAGCAGGAACAACAACTTAAATAAAGATTGAAATTTATATCCTGAGTATAATTAAGGTATAGTCTGTATCCGCATATATCGATCAATTCATCAAGTTTTACTCCGAGATGGCCGACAATATTCCTGACTTTGGTTTAATCATAATACACAGTGTTTTAAATATTGCCGATGAATGTTCAATTTATAAATCCATTCCTTGATGCGATGGTCAACGTGATGTCGACCATGGCCCGCATGCAGCCGACCATTGGAAAACCTACCTTAAAAGAGGGCGAGGTCGCAAAAGGTGAAGTCACCGGTTTTATGGAAATGAGCGGTCCGGAGGCAAGAGGTTCATTTGCGATTACTTTTACCAAACCGGTGATTACCGAGCTGGTCAAACGTATGCTCGGTGAGAATGTACCAAACCAGGAAGAAATGGAACGCGACATGGCAGGTGAAATGGCCAATATGGTGGTGGGGGGTGCCAAAAATGCATTTGCCGAAAAGGGATATAAGTTTGATATGTCGACACCGGATATATTGTATGGCAAGGACCATACCATTCACCACAAGTACAAAGGAACAACCATACTACTTCCCTGCAAGGCGGATGCGGGTGACTTTTATTTTGAAATTTGTTTTGAAGAATAAGCTAACAGGGAATCTTTCCAGTCCGGGTTTGGTTTTTTACTTTTTATTTTAACCCCATTATTGCATAATTAATCTCTAAGGGTTTAATTTCCCACAGTTTGCTGCAAATGTTGTCATTCCGGCATGTTTTTAGCCGGAATCCAGGGTTTAAGTTTCAATGTGTGTTTCAACCCTATGATAATTGTAATAACGGGGTTAATATAACGACCTGTTTCATTTTCATACCAACTATTGTGGCTTTGTAAAAAATTAATTGTCTGGAGTAAAAAATGAAACGGGATATGGATCTCATTCGTCAAATCCTAATAAATATTCAAGATGGAAAAAGAAATGTTCTAATTGATGGAGTAGATGAGGACACTTTCAAATATCACCAAGCATTGCTTGTTGAAACGAATTTAGTTGATGGAAATGTTTTATATAATAATCAAACAGGCACCGATATTCCGGCTACCGTTATGATAAAAAAAATAACATGGGAAGGTCACGATTTTATTGATGCTATTCAGGACGAAGATAGTTGGGCGAAGGTCAAGTCGCATTTGATCGAAGGAGGGAAGATCATTACTTTGGAAACCATAAAAATGGCAATAAAGCAATTGTTTTCGTGAGATCATATATTACAAGACAAATCACCGGCGACGTTATGCTTTTTGAGGAAATACAATGAAACCAGGTTATTTTATAATAGTATATTTGCTACTTGTGCCAACCAGCACACAAGCGGACGTTGAAGAGGATTTAGTAATTCTAACGAAGCTTCCTGATTTGCTTATCGAGTATCAACACATAAAGTTAGCATGCACTGATTACAAGATGACAGGCTATGAAAAATTAGCATGTCTAGACAATCAAAAGACACAATTAGCAAGGCTTCATACGTAGGATCTTTAAACTCATTGAAAAATAAGGGAACTTATTGAACTTCATCGGATCAGATCACGCAATCCGACAAAAAACCGA
>QIEB01000210.1 GCA_003229495.1 Flammeovirgaceae bacterium | reverse complement strand
AAAAGGCGTTCCTACATAGCTGGCCATATAATAGCCGGTTTAAAGAAATTAGGGCCAAATACGGGCGCAAAGTGAAAATCACAAATTATCATGAAGAGGAGTGGACGATTATTGAAAGCCGCTCCCCAGACGTGAGAGTTGTTGATATCCTCGAGGAATTTGATTTGAAAACCTATGCTGAACACATGAAAAGTGCTGAAATGTTGCAGGATAAAATGCGGGCCAATTCTTAATTCATGGTTTGCAGGGGTGACTACCTGCGCAATACCTTAAACATCTCCACATAGTGTTTTGAGGGTTTGAGAATACCCGCACTTTTTTCATAAAACTCCGGACCAGTGGTATAAACACCATTCTTGGTGCGGATCCACTCTGCATTGGCCATAGGGTGGTAGCTCATCATTCGATCCCAGTTTCTATAGTATTGATGACCGTTGGTCTCCTGTAAACCAATATCCATTTCCGGAAATGGACTGAGTCTGGCAGCAACCGACTTATTCCAATCCACCAGTATTGGATTCACTGTAAGATCCGCACAGAAACAGGGAATGTTCTTTTCATGTGCGAGTTGGGTTATCTTCATGGTCATACTCAATGTTTTGGCTATTGCTTTTACCGCCAGCACACTATAGCCTTGTTCGATGCGACGGGCTGCATCTTCATCGGTATGAGCGCTTTCATCAGCTGCAATTCGAACACCCAGGTCTCCCACAAAAGCCTCGTTGAATTCATCAAATGGTTCTTCAATTACCGCAATCCTATCCAGGGCTTTTATCTTGTCTGCATGGTCGATAAACTTCAATAGACTATCCATTTCATACCTGCCATTGGCATCAAAATAATAGGGAATTCTGCCATCCTTGGTATGGGGTGTATCATAATCACGTAAAAGGTTGTGTACGTCAGTTAGAAACTTAATATCATGCTCGATCATTTCCTGTTGGTTACCCGGGGAACCTGTCTTTAGTTTCATTATGAAATAACCTTGATCAGCCGCAGCTTTTAATTTTGATATTGGGGTACCTACACTGAACGCAGGTATACTGGCAACTTTCTTGTGCCGATAGGACAGTCCGGGTTTATATTGCTCAGGGATCAGATCATCCAGGCTATCTATTTTGTGGTGATAGGCATAGAGCAGCCAAAGTGCATTATCCACGCTTACCAGGGAGTTTAATGCGAAGGTCTTTCGCAAATCCGGATTACCGGTGATCTTCTTGCCATAGGCCCAAACTTCTGGTAACAGCTGGTCTAAAAATTCTATAGGATTGGAGAAAGAACTGCCCTGAATTATTTGAAGGGCCCTTTCCGTCATGGCATACATCAGTGCATTGCCGCCATTTTCCGAATGAGCAAAAAACACTTTAGAATCGGACCATAACACGCCTTGGGTTCCCAGGCCAATACCGGTTAACCCAGTTTCAGATTCCAGGTAAGCAACAGCCTGCCAGACTTCTGAAATACCACTTCCTTTGAATCTATAGGGTGTGATCAGAGGCTCCCGCTCAAAGTTGGAATCTACTTTTACTATCTTTATCATGGTTGGGGATTTATTAGAGAATAGGTCAAGATTTGAAATGGGGGGGGTAACTGCCATTCCCAATGCCATTTTAGAACTGTTAGCAACAAACGTCCTTCGGGTTAGTTTTCCTGTGTCCATGGTATTAAGTGAGGGAGTGAGTGAATTAGTGATTTATTGTGGAATGTTATTCAACGTGTACCAGGCTTCAGAAGACCAAAGTTCCTGGCCGGTAGCGCTTTTTAGCTGATCCGATAACCTAAAATACACTACATGGTTCCTTTTTAGTCCGGGGACCTCCAAACGTACCTTGGTTCGGTCCTGTGAAACTTCAACTACTTTTGCTTTCAGCGATTCCAGGTCCATTTTCGGACCACCATAATTCTTGGTGGGCTGATACCACCATTGTTGTATAATATACTCATCACTTGAATTGCCCGAGGCGGCAGCCAAAGGTTCTGTAAATCGGATTTCAAACCCATCCGGTTTCGCTATAACTTCCAGCATTTCGAAAGTTGTTTTTCCGTTGTATTTCATCCGCTGTAAACCGTGCCGTTTTTCCTTCCAGGACCATCCGCCAACCATCCCTACACCACCAATATACAATGCACCATCCGGACCCCAACGAATCCGGTTAACTCCTGCCTCAAGTCCCTGAGTAAATCTAAAAACAGCGCCCTGGTACGCTCCATTGACTTTCTCAAGAAATACTCTTTTGATCCCGCCATGGGACACATCTCCATAGATCATTTGTCCGGCATATGGACCGTCTTGCATTAAAGAAGGTTCTGAGGGAGAATTGGCGATCTCATTTTGGGGCAACCATACAGTTGGCTGAACCATCTCCAGGTTAGCCAAAGAGTCAGGCAATACCCAAGCCATACCGTGATACTCCCCAGGTCGTACATGAATAAACTTATTGGCAGGTAACCATTCACCCTGGTTATCGGTTATAAATACTTCTCCTTGAATACCTAAGCCGATGCCGTTGGGTTGACGCAAGCCGTAGTTCAACCATTCAAAGGAACCGTCCATAGCAATCTTAACGGTCCTGCCCCGGTCGGGTAGGGGGTTTTCGTGGGCCATCAGGCGCATGGGGAGCGAAAGGTTAGCATAAAAATGATCGTCCTTAAACACCAATCCAAAGGCAAATTCATGAAAATCTGTGGAGACTTCAAATCCGTTACAAATTGCCCGGTACTCGTCAATGATATCATCCCCATCCAGGTCGATCAATTGGGTAAGTTCTTGTTTTTGGAGTACGAAAATTTCTCCGTCAACCACCTCGAGCCCTAAAGGTTCGGCCAATCCTGTAGCAATACGCTTGACCTCAATCTGGCCAGGGTCACCGGTTTCCACCCCGCTGATTATGTAGACTGATCCTTCGGGAGTCCATGTTGAAATAACCAGCCGCCCGTCTGGCATGAAGGCCATGCCGCCAACCTGAAACTCCACTCCCTCAGGATGAATTGTGGTTAGATGGTAGCTTGGATGTACTCCCTCTAAAGGAACCCCGAAACCCGGTTTCGCCGGAGCTTGATGAGCATCTGATAATTGGGGAGCGCTATCAACCGACGGTGGCATATTTTCGGTGCTTAGTGACAATATGTATTGTACCATAGATCTGATGTCATGCTCACCAAGGTTTGGATGAGGGTTCATTACTCCATTGCCCCAGGCTCCTGTTCCACCTTCACTGACCTTTTTCACCAAATGATCAACCATTTCATCATCGGAGGAATATTTGTCAGCAATTTGTTGAAATCCAGGCCCAACCGTGTTTTCCGTCCACTCATGACAGGTGAAACAATCGGATTTTTGCATCCAATATCTACCCACATCTTCGGATACCGGGGTCGTTTCCTGGTTCACCTGATCTGGCAACGGATCAAAAAATGACCGGAGTACCGTCTGATCATTGAACCTGATGTTGACTGGTTCAGGTTGATTATTTATGAAAATAAGTGCATCATCTATGCTCCCGTCTAGCCAGAATTGGCGTTCCAACCCCGGATTTCCTTGATCATCTCTTATGAATTCCGGGCGTTCCTCTATTAATAGTGTGTCTTCCTCCCATATCAATGAATACAGCATGAAAATTTGCTGCTGTTCCAATCTATATCCACGAAAATTAGCATCAAGTTTCTTGATCTTTCCGTCAACTTCTATAGACCATGGTGTGGAGAACGATTCATCAAGTAAATAGTGCTGACCCCAAGTGGTTGGTTGCATTGCTTTGGTGTCAGTATAAACTATTCCTTCCCAATTAACACCGCCTTTCCAAACTTTGTAAAGGCCGCACTTGTTGAGGTCATAGGCCACAAAACAAGTTGAATCAAGCGCCAGGGTAATCATTCTGGGACGGTAGTCTAATACCGATCTCAAAACCCAGGGATCACTGGGGCGTTTAATCTTTTTATGAGGTGCATTGCATGATATAAGTATCCCCAATAACAACAGGGTTAGTGACCCATATAATCCGCGATGTAAGCTCGGGTATTTGATGGGTCTAAGATATTATGCAAGTATGGATATTCAAAGAGGGCGGTAGTAAACCTGATTGATTTTTATTTGATAATTAAACTGGAATAAGCAATTTAACGAAAGAAATCACCAATTGGCATGAAACGAATAGCGTTTGTAAAATTCGGATTACTTTGGGTTTTGATTATAAATCCGCAAGTAAATAAGATCTGCGCCCAGCAAGCCAATCCACTAAAAGGTTATGTAATTGACATGGATACTGGAGATCCAATACCATATGCCCTGGTTGGGGTGCCGAAACAGCAAAGGGGAATTAGCGCAAATATTAATGGGTACTTTGAGCTTATTTTACCTGAATACAATCAGATTCATCA
>QIEB01000393.1 GCA_003229495.1 Flammeovirgaceae bacterium | reverse complement strand
TTCCACTGAAGGAGGTAGCTGAGAATATAACCAGGGAGCTGGTTGCAGATAAATTGGAAATTTTAGAAGATTCGTTAAAGCATGATTTTGGCATTGAAAAACCGAAAATTGCGGTGCTGGGACTTAATCCTCATGCCGGCGATGAAGGATTATTAGGCGGTGAAGAACAAGGAATTATTGGTCCATTACTTAAAGAACTGAAAACCCAGGGTAAACTGGTGTTTGGACCATTCCCCGCGGATGGATTCTTCGGCTCTCAGACATTTCTAAAGTATGATGCCGTTATGGCCATGTATCACGATCAGGGACTAATACCTTTTAAGTCTTTGTCGTTTGGAAGTGGGGTAAATTTTACTGCTGGACTACCTATAATTCGCACCAGCCCCGATCACGGTACTGCCTATCCGATTGCTGGCAGAAATGTAGCTGACGAAAGTTCCTTCAGAGCCGCAATATTTGCTAATATCGACCTGATTAAGCGTAAAAGTGTGGTTCGCTACTGATTTAATTTAAAAGGTGTTTATTCCAATTTTCAATTAAATTTTTAACTTTGCAACTTGGTTCAGTGAAGGGTATGAGGAAATTCGTTATTGACATCTATAGAATGCGTAACAAGCTTCATCAATTCGAATTTGAAGTAGATGAAGTCTTCTTCAGCAGCTTTGATCAAGATCTGATAAAGAACGGGAAGCTGAAAGCAAAAATCGATCTTGATAAGAACGATACCTTTATAGGTATGGATGTCAACATCGAAGGCACCTTGGAGCTAATTTGCGACCGCAGTCTGGATCCATATCATTATCCCATCAAGGAGCATCGGAAGGTTATTTTTAAATACGGTGACATTGAAAGTGAACTGGACCATGATGTAGTAATGATTACTAACGACACCCAGCAGCTCGACGTTGGCCAGTACATTTTCGAATTCGTTGGGCTAGCGGTACCAATGAAAAAACTTCATCCAAGATATGTAGAGGAAGATGACGAATTCGGATCACTGGTATATAGTTCCAGTGAAGAAAGTGATAAAAAGGTATCAGTTGAAACGGATCCTCGATGGAAAAAACTGAATGACTTAAAAAAGAACTAAAGAATTTAAAACATAACCAAATGGCACACCCTAAGAGAAAAATCTCAAAGTCCCGGAGAGATAAACGAAGAACTCATTACAAAAGTACTGCTGCTACTTTTATGGAATGTTCCAACTGTGGAGCCCCAGTACTTTTACACCGGGTTTGTACCGAGTGCGGTTACTACCGAGGAAAACCTGCTATCGAGAAAGATATAGCTGTCTAGGTCTATGAAGATCGCTTTGGATGTAGTAGGGGGCGATTATGCTCCTGATTCTACCATTGAAGGGGTTAAATTGGCTTTACCGGAGCTTCCACAGGAGGTTACAGTGGTCTTGATCGGGTCTGAAGCTTTGATTAATTCCAAGCTAAAGCAATTTAACATTGCCCCTGACCGGGTAGAAATTTCTTCAGCTGAGGAAGTAATTGAAATGGGGGAACACCCTACCAAAGCACTAAGTCAAAAGCCACAGGCTTCCATTCCTGTGGGCTATCGTCTGTTAAAAAGTGGAGCAGTAGAGGCCTTTTGCAGCGCCGGAAATACCGGTGCTATGCACGTAGGCGCCATGTTCTCTATAAAGACTATTTCTGGTATTATTCGACCAGGGATTGCGGGTTTTGCCCCTAAGGAGAACGGAGGATTAGGAGTAATAATGGACGTAGGGGCCAATGCTGACTGTAGACCTGATGTTTTGTTACAATTTGGAGAGATCGCTTCAATTTATGCCGAACACGTGCTGAAAATCGATAGACCAAAGGTAGGTTTGATGAGTTTGGGAGCAGAAGAAAAAAAGGGCACTCTGCTAACTCAAGCGGCTTACCAGCTCTTCAAAATCAACAATAAAATCAATTTCATAGGCAATATTGAGGGCTATGACATTTTTAATGACAAAGCTGATGTTATTATATGTGATGGTTTTACCGGTAATGTAATCCTTAAATTGGCAGAATCGATTTATTCGTTGCTAAAAAAGAGGTCCTTTTCAGATCCATTTTTTGAGAAATTTAATTACGAGTCCATTGGTGGCAGCCCAATTCTGGGAGTAAATGGGAATGTAATCATCGGACATGGGGTCTCCACTGCTGCTGCCATTAAAAATATGTTACTACAAGCCAGACAAATGGTACAATCGCAGGTCCATCAGAAGATAAAAGAAAGTCTCCAAGACTAGCTAAAAGAAATTATGAAGAAGATTTATTCGAAGATAACTGGTGTCCATGGGTACGTTCCAGACTACGTACTTGACAACTCGGAACTTGAAGCATTGGTTGAAACTTCTGATGAGTGGATCATCACCCGTACCGGTATAAAAGAACGTCGCCTGCTAAAGGGTGAAGACCAGGGCACTTCGGTTCTTGGAATTGAGGCGGTAAAAGGACTACTGGAAAAAACCAACACAGATCCCGGTGAGATCGATTTGATAATTTGTGCTACCTGTACTCCTGATATGCTTTTCCCTTCCACCGCCAATATTGTGGCAGATGCCGTCGGTGCAGTGAATTCTTTTAGTTATGATCTCCAAGCTGCATGTTCAGGGTTTCTCTTTGGATTAATCACCGGTTCACAGTTTATAGAATCAGGTACCTATAAAAAAGTAGTGGTTATTGGCGCTGACAAAATGTCCTCGATCGTTGACTACACAGATCGTACTACCTGCATCATATTTGGCGATGGTGGAGGCGCCGTACTATTAGAGGCTACCGATGAACCGGTAGGTATTGTTGATTCTATTTTGAGGACAGATGGTTCTGGGGTACCCTTTCTACATATGAAAGCCGGTGGCAGCCGACGCCCGGCCACCCACCAAACAATAGATGCAAGTGAACATTTTATCTATCAGGAAGGAGCTACGGTGTTTAAGTTTGCGGTGAAGAATATGGCGGATGTATCTGTAAAAATCATGGACCGAAATAACTTAACACCGGACGATATCGCCTGGCTGGTCCCGCATCAGGCAAACATGCGTATTATTGATGCCACCGCCAAACGAATGGGTATTGGATTGGAAAAAGTAATGAATAACATTAGTAAATATGGAAATACCACCGCAGGTACCATCCCATTATGTTTGTGGGACTATGAGTCCCAATTAAAGAAAGGAGATAATATTATCCTGGCAGCATTTGGAGGAGGTTTTACCTGGGGAGCCACCTATTTAAAATGGGCATACAATGGCCACGATTAGATTGCTTTTAATTATTTGATTTGTAAATTACATTAAATTACCTGCAGATGGCGAGCACTGCTGATTTTAAAAACGGGTTGTGTATAGAGTTTAATAACGATCTGTACACCATTATAGAGTTCCAGCATGTGAAGCCAGGCAAGGGCCCTGCCTTTGTGCGCACCAAACTCAAGAACATCAATACTGGTAAAGTGGTGGATAATACTTTTACTGCAGGAGTAAAAGTGACTACTGCCCGTATTGAACGCAGGCCACATCAATTCTTGTATAAAGATGATATGGGCTACCACTTTATGGATAGCAATACATTCGAACAGGTAAACCTTCAGGAAGATCACATCTCAGCTGCCCATCTTCTCAAAGACGGCCAGGAAGTCGAAATAATCTATCACGACGAAACCGAAACTCCTTTAAGCGTGGCACTTCCTCAATTCGTAATTCTCAATATCACCTATACCGAGCCTGGTTTAAGAGGCGACACTGCCACCAATGCCACTAAATCTGCTACCTTAGAAACCGGTGCCGAGGTGCAAGTACCCTTATTTATTGATCAAGGAGAAACCATTAAAGTGGACACCCGGACCAATTCCTATTCCGAACGAGTAAAATAATAAATATGAAAGCCAAAGAAATTCAAGAACTTATTGATTTCATTTCCAAGTCCGGTTTGGACGAGGTAAATATTGAAACTGAAGAGTTTAAGATAAAAGTCAAAAAGAATTCTGAAGTTAAGCATAAGATCATTGAACCAGGATCTGGCCCTACATTGCCATCTCAGAACTCTCCACTTTCATCTGCGGATGATAATGGGGCCACTTCTTTCCTTGAAACACCAACCACTGAAAGTAAAACGAATGGCTATCTGGAGATAAAATCCCCGATGATTGGCACCTTTTATCGCTCTACTAATCCTGATTCTGAGCCCTTTGTAGCGGTAGGCGACAAGATTGCCGTTGGACAAACAGTTTGCATAGTTGAGGCTATGAAGTTGTTCAATGAGATCGAAACTGAAATATCTGGAACGGTGATAAAAGTTCTGGTTGAAAATTCATCCCCGGTGGAATATGATCAACCACTATTTCTGATTGATCCTGTCTAAGCCTCTTTATTAAAGAACCACG
>QIEB01000461.1 GCA_003229495.1 Flammeovirgaceae bacterium | reverse complement strand
CATAGTAGAATCAGATGGAGACCTGTTGGTGGAAGGAAGTATTGTGGGTTATAGCACTATGCCAGTGGCACCAATTGCCTCCGGTAACGATCAACAGGCCGATGTTGCGGGATCCACCCGTCTGACTATTAGAGTCCAGGTTGACTTTACTAATTTCGCAAACGAAGAGGAAGATTTCAGTAGAAGTTTTTCTTTCTATGATGACTTCGACTCTCAAACCACTAATCTTACTGCTGAGGAGGATCAACTGATCGATACCATTTTCGATCAGATTATTTTTGATATTTTCAATGGCACTGTTGCCAATTGGTAAATTTTATTATTTTTAAATTTTAACCAAAACTGGAGTGAATAAGTCAAAGTTTCAAGAGTTAGTCAAGAACCCGTATTTAATTAGTGAAAAAGACCTGACCAAGCTAGCGGAATTCACCTCGGAGCACCCTTACAGTCAGATTATTCATCTCCTGAATGTCCATGGACGCAAAATTTTGAACAAACCTGATTTTGAAAAGGCACTGAACCTTGCAGCAATTTATAGTAACGACCGTAGTGTGCTGCACTCTATTATACAAGGAGTTAAAGTGGATCAGAATAGCTATCCGCAAACGTCGTCTCCTGAGGATCCTGAACATCCAGCTGATGGATTGGAGGAACCGGTGGTTGAGGAAACTTCTGATTTTGAATGGGTAAACGAAGATCTTATTGAGAGGGAGCCCTTATCTCAGGAAGCAACCTCAGGAAAGGAAGAGCAGCAGGAGATAACCGAACCAGTTAAATCCGATCCCAAAGAAGAAGTTGCAGATCAATCTCCAGAATCTGCTATGGAAGAGTTGGTAGAAGAAAAAGGACTCGATCAAGAAATAGAGGCATCGGGAATTCATGCGGAATTGATGGATAATCTTAGTCAGCTTCAAGAAAGTAGAAAGCAGTATGAAGGGCAAAATGATGATACCGGGGGCCAAAAAGGTCGTAAGGAACAAATAAAGATTGTTGACAATTTTATTAAAAACTCACCGGTATTATCTAAACCAAATTTGAGTGCGGAGTCGGAGATGATGTCTCAAAAAGACCTTGCAAAAGACAGTGGTAAATTCAGTGACGAACTGGCCTCTGAAAACCTGGCGAAGATTTTTATCAAA
This sequence comes from Flammeovirgaceae bacterium, assembly GCA_003229495.1. GTDB lineage: Bacteria > Bacteroidota > Bacteroidia > Cytophagales > Cyclobacteriaceae > SZUA-3. Next base: position 3,259 of record QIEB01000461.1, on the reverse strand, counting down.
CAAGGAAAGAGGAAAGATGCCGAAAAGATTTATAAAAAATTAATTGGGAAATTTCCCCAGAAAAAGACTTACTTTGCAAACAAAATTGAAAAGTTAAAGAAGAAATAGCGATGTTGGGTTTAATATTAGGCTTAATTCTGGTGATTTCGGTACTTCTGGTGTTGATAATCCTGGCACAAAACTCCAAAGGAGGAGGTCTTTCAAGTCAGTTTGGAGGAGCTGCCACCAGTCAAATTATGGGAGTAAAACGAACCGGAGATTTACTGGAAAAGTTAACCTGGGGGTTTGCCATTGCCATATTGGCACTCAGTCTTGGAGCCAATAAGATCCTCGATAAAGGTCAGCTCAACCAGGGAGTTGTTAGTCCCAATATCGAGGCGGCACAAGAAAAATCGGCAATACAAAACTTTACTCCGAACCTGTCACCTGAGGCCACTGAGACTCTTGAAGTGCCTGATTCCTCTATAACAGAATAATTAAGGGCATAGTGGGCCAAAAACATTCACTCCTTCACTCCTTCACTCCTTCACTCCTTCACTCCTTCACTCCTTCAATCATTTCACCCTAGGCAGCACTAATATATTTGACCAGCAACCTTTTCGCAACCGGCATAGCAGTTTCATGGAATGGCATTTCTTGTTTAATGTCCACCAAATAAGTTGCAGGATTCGGTAGATCCGGATATTTTTTAATTAGCTCCAGCTTTAAGCTTTCAAAAGTTCTGCTAATTTTTTTGTGGACTGTCTCAAGGTACTTGGTATGTATTCCCCGGTACTTCTCTTCAACATTTTCAAAAACCGTAATCTGGTACTGGTATACTTGTGTGGTGCTTTTGGCCCGCTCGTTAATCAAAAGATAACCGTCATTTGAGTATAAGGGACAAATGCCAATTGGTTCTACCTTTAGTTGTTCCTCTATATGGTCATATAGACCGCGTCCTTCATTAAGCGTATTCCTAAGAGTAGGTATGGCAAAAGACAATATTTGTTCAATTTCCTTCATCAAGGAATCGTCTTCAACAATCTTTTGGTAGTGGATCTTCAATTTTTCAAAATCTGCACGTGCTATTTTGCGCGGGAAGTTTTCAAAAAGCAACTCCTTATTCTGCTTGATAGATTGCAGATTTTGATAATGGAAAATCAGATCTGAAAGGTAAGGATACAATTTCCTATCGTCAAATAATGACTGAACTCCCTGCAAGTAACTAAGTAGAATATATTTTTTATACTCAAAATCGATCAGACCACGGGTAAGCCAGTCTTTTTCTAAATTTTTCATACTTACACTCCTTATATTATTGAAACAATCTAGACAATCTGACAGTTCAAGACAAGAGAAAAGCTAATGACAGTTGTTACAATGTAATATTGTCAGTTAAATTATGCCACAAACTTGTTGTGGTGCTAAAAAGACTGTAAAATTGGCGGTTTTCCCCTAAAACAGCACCAAAAACACTATTTGGCATAAGAAATGCTATCGGAGTGTTAGTTTCAAGAAAAGTTAAACAAAAAATTTGTAATAAAAATGTCGAAAGTAAACATCAAACCTCTGGCAGACCGAGTTATTATTGAACCTGCCGCAGCTGAAGAAAAAACAGCTTCAGGGATCATCATACCAGATACTGCAAAGGAAAAACCTCAAAAAGGATCTGTGGTTGCAGTAGGTAACGGTAAAAAAGACGAACCCATTACTGTGAAAGTAGGTGACAGCGTGCTTTATGGAAAATATGCCGGCACGGAGATCACCATTGATGGCAATGAATATTTGATCATGCGAGAATCTGATATTTTCGCCATAGTTTAAAACTTATAATATTTAACATTCCAACTAAAAATTAAAAAGAAAATGGCAAAAAATATAATCTTTGATCAAGACGCTAGAAACGCGATCAAAAAAGGGGTAGATAAATTGGCGGAAGCCGTTAAAGTTACCTTAGGACCAAAAGGTCGTAATGTAATTCTTGACAAGAAATTTGGAGCCCCAAGTTTTACGAAAGATGGTGTTACAGTAGCAAAAGAAATCGAATTGAAGGACCCCATAGAAAATATGGGCGCTCAATTGGTAAAAGAAGTAGCTTCCAAAACTGCAGATGACGCAGGTGACGGAACTACCACTGCCACTGCACTGGCACAATCAATATTTTCCGTAGGAATCAAGAACGTGGCTGCTGGTGCCAACCCTATGGACCTTAAAAGGGGTATTGAGAAAGCTGTAAGTGCCGTAGTTGAAAACCTGGCAACTCAATCAAAGACCATTAGCAAGTCTGATGAAATCGCCCAGGTAGGAACAATTTCAGCCAACAACGACAGCGAAATCGGTAGTATGATCGCTGACGCTATGGACAAAGTAGGAAAAGATGGTGTGATCACAGTGGAAGAAGCAAAAGGAACCGAGACAGATGTGAAAACTGTAGAAGGAATGCAGTTTGACCGAGGATACTTGAGCCCTTACTTCGTTACCAACACCGACAAGATGGAAGTGGAACTGGAGAGTCCTTATATCCTGATCTACGATAAGAAGATCTCTTCTATGAAAGAACTGCTTCCGGTATTGGAAACTGTTGCCCAGACTGGTAAGCCACTATTGATTATCGCTGAAGATGTGGACGGAGAAGCACTGGCGACTCTGGTTGTTAACAAGATTCGAGGCTCGCTGAAAATCGCTGCTGTAAAAGCACCCGGTTTTGGTGACCGGCGTAAAGCTATGTTAGAGGATATCGCCATCCTCACTGGTGGTGCGGTGATCAGTGAAGAGCGTGGTTACAAACTGGAAAACGCTACCATTGAATATCTGGGATCTGCGGAAAAAGTAAATATCGATAAAGACAATACCACCCTGGTTAACGGCGCTGGCAAGAAGGAGGATATTACTGCCAGAATCAGTCAGATCAAATCTCAAGTTGAAACCACTACTTCTGATTATGATCGTGAAAAATTGCAGGAACGTTTAGCCAAACTATCTGGTGGGGTAGCCATCCTATACATTGGAGCAGCTACCGAAGTGGAGATGAAAGAGAAGAAAGACCGTGTTGATGATGCACTACATGCTACCCGGGCAGCAGTTCAGGAAGGTGTGGTCGCCGGAGGAGGCGTTGCATTTATCAGATCATTGTCTGCTTTAGACAGTATCGATGCAGCAAACAACGACGAGCAAACTGGAATTAACATAATCAAAACTGCACTGGAAAGTCCACTGAGAATTATTGTGGAAAATGCCGGTGGTGAAGCTTCTGTGGTTCTTCAGCGGGTGAAAGAAGGAA
>QIEB01000668.1 GCA_003229495.1 Flammeovirgaceae bacterium | reverse complement strand
AAGAGGCCACTGATCAGGTATTTAATGAAGCTGAAGTCACAGTAAAAGAGCAAATGCACATTCCCAGAATTCATGTGGTATCCATAGAAACTTGCGGCTGCATTGCTGACTATGACAAAATCAATAACTACCTAACCATGCACATGACCACACAGGCGCCTCATGCCATCAGAACGGTCATCGCTTTGGTAGCCGGTCATGTGGGCCTTACTGAGGAAAAGATACGGGTCATTTCCCACGATATTGGTGGAGGTTTTGGTGGAAAAGTTCCGATATACCCAGGTTATGTGATAGCAATTGCGGTATCGTTTTTAGTGGGAAAACCAGTTAAATGGATCGAGGACCGTACAGAAAACTTGCAAGCAGATAGTTTTGCCCGAGACTATCATATTACCGCTGAAATGGCCGGTACCAAAGAGGGTAAGATATTAGCCACCCGTTTTAAGCTGTTGTGTGATCAAGGTTATACGGATGCAGCGGCCAACCCCAGTAAATACCCCGCCGGGATGTTTTCAATTTGTACCGGTTCTTACGACTACCAACATAGTTATGTGGAAGCCGATGCTGTATATACCAATAAACCACCGGGCGGCGTAGCCTATAGATGTAGTTTTCGAGTCACTGAGGCGGTGCACGCAATCGAAAGGATGACCGACTGTTTTGCCCAGAAAATCGGGAAAGATCCCGCACAATTACGGATGGATAACTTTATTAAAAAAGACCAATTCCCCTATAAATCAGCTCTGGGATGGGAATATGACAGTGGTGACTATCATCAAGGATTACAGAAGGTCATGGAAGTGGTAGATTACCAGGCGTTGAGAAAGGAACAGAAGGAGAAGAGGGCTAATGGAGAGTTGATGGGAATCGGTATCTGTACCTTCACAGAAATCGTAGGTGCCGGCCCCTCCAAGGATTTTGATATTTTGGGCATCAAAATGTTTGATAGCGCTGAGATAAGGGTTCATCCTACCGGAAAGGCACTGGCCCGATTTGGCACCAAGAGCCAGGGTCAGGGGCACGAAACTACCTATGCTCAAATTGTAGCGGAAGAGCTGGGAATACCAGCGGAACATGTGCAAGTGGAGGAGGGAGATACTGATACAGCCCCCTATGGCCTTGGTACTTACGCCAGCCGAAGTACCCCCACTGCAGGAGCCGCCGCCGCCATAGCCTGCAGAAAGTTAAAAGAAAAGGCGAAAAAAATTGCAGCTTATTTGCTGGAGGTATCAGAAGAGGATTTGGAATGGGAGCCAGGCAAGTTTTTTGTCAAAGGGGCCCCTGAAAAGGTAAAGACCATACAAGAACTGGTATTTGCTGCATATACCAATCATCCTCCGGGAATGGAGGCTGGCTTTGAGGCCACCCATTACTACGATCCACCTAATCTCACCTTTCCTTCCGGAGCCTACATATGTGTGGTGGATATCGATAAGGAAACCGGTGAGGTAAAAGTAAGGAGGTTTGTAGCCATTGATGATTGTGGTCATATCATCAACCCTATGATTGTTCAGGGGCAAGTGCATGGCGGATTAACCCAGGGATTGGCTCCTGCTTTGTATGAGGAGCTCATTTATGATGATGAGGGAAATATGCTGAATGGAACACTTATGGACTACCTGGTGCCCACGGCGGTAGAATCGCCAAGCTGGGAGACCGGTCATACAGTTACCCCGTCGCCTCATCATCCACTAGGGGCCAAAGGAGTAGGAGAATCACCAACTGTAGGGGCGCCACCTGCCATTGTAAATGCCGTGGTTGATGCATTGTCACATTTGGGTGTGACCCACCTTGAAATCCCTATTACCGCACCAAGACTTTGGAAGATCCTGAAAGAGAAAGGGGTAGTATAAGGAATAGAAAATATGAAAACGAATATTAATAAGACCTTTCTGGTAGAAAGGCCCATAAATGAAGTGTGGAATTTTTTGAGCGACCCAACGAAGATCGTTACCTGTGTTCCTGGAGCTAAGCTGACTGAAAAAATAGATGATCAAAACTACAAAGGTGCGGTCACCATGAAGATAGGCCCGGTAGTGACCAGTTTTAATGGTCAAATAAAGTTGGTTCAGCTAGATGAGGCTACACATACCATGGAAATTCATGGCAAAGGAGTGGACACCAAGGGTAAAGGTAGCGCGGATATGGTGCTAACCGGGAATCTTGTGGACAACGGAAATCAAACTACAGAAGTGACCAATAATATGGAAATCAGCATTACCGGAAAGTTGGCACAATTTGGATCACGGATGATTGTTGATGTTTCTGACATGGTTTTTGAGCAGTTCTTATCCAATTTTAAAAATCAACTTCAGGCCGTAGCAGATGGCGCTATCAGTAACGAGGGCCCCCTGCCTGAAGAGGCGAAACCACTCAATGCGGTTTCATTGTTCTTTTCTATGATATGGAGCTCCATGCTAAAACTATTTGGTAAGGCGCCTAAAGATTCATGAATTTTGTTCTATGAAGGTTATGAAAGACATAGAGGCTTTTGAGCGTGGATTTAGGGATTATAATTACGTGGTGGACCGGGAGTTGGCCACCATTGTATTCTTAATGTACAAACTTCAAAGGCCACTATTAATCGAAGGTCCAGCCGGAGTAGGCAAAACGGAATTGGCGCTGGCTTTGTCTGAAATCTTAAACAATCGGCTTATTCGTCTGCAGTGTTATGAAGGACTAGACCTGGCAGCATCGGCTTATGAGTGGAACTATCAAAAACAACTATTGGCCATAAAAATCCAGGAACAAAGTGACAAAAGTGAAGAGGAGAAAGAGCGCCACATATTTAGTAAAGAATTCCTTTTAGAGCGCCCCTTGTTACAGTCCATCTCGCAGGATGAGTCTCCGGTACTTTTGATCGATGAAATTGATCGTAGCGATGAAGAGTTTGAGGCGTTTCTACTGGAACTGCTATCTGTTTACCAAATATCAGTCCCGGAGTTGGGGACCATAAAAGCCCGGAACATACCATTGGTAGTACTTACATCCAATAGAACCCGGGAACTTAGCGATGCGCTTAAAAGAAGATGCCTGTATTACTGGTTAGATTACCCAACGGCGGAGAAAGAATTGGAAATTGTGCAACAAAAACTCCCTGAAATTAGTGAGCAACTACAACTGCAAGTGGTTCAGTTCGTGCAATCATTGCGGAACATGCATTTGGAAAAAACCCCCGGAGTGGCTGAAACCCTGGATTGGGCCTTGAGCTTGTTTACCATCGGCAAGAGCCATCTGGATCAGCAAGCGGTAAAAACTACCATCGGATGTTTGCTAAAATCTACAGATGATATTGATAAGTTGGTGCAGTCTGAAATGTTTACCCAACAGCTTTCTTCTTGAACATGGCATCTTCCCTTTACAGCCCTATTGACCAACACTTGATAAATTTTTCAAGATACCTCCGAGGTGAAGGATTGAACTCCGGGGTACAAGAAACACTGGATGCTTTACAGGCAGTGGAGTCTATTGGGGTACCGAGTGAGTTCAATGTAAAAGTAGTCAGCAGGTCCATATTCTGTAACTCAAAAGATGATGTAGATCAATTCGACTATCACTTCGATGCTTTTTGGAAAGGAGATGCCAAAAGAGTTCGCAGTAAAATCGAGGTATCGCAGCAGTTGCGGAGTAAGGAACAGTCTTCTTCATTGATCTGGTTGGGCAATAGTCACAATAATGGTAAGGAAACTACCAGAGAAAGCAGGGAGGTGACGGGGGCCAATGCACGGGAGCGATTACAACGAACAGATTTTTCAAAAGTGTCGGAAGTAGATGGGGAAGAATTGGAAGCATTGGCTCAGGAACTATGGCGTGAAATGAATAAAAGATTATCACGCCGGCTAAAGGAAAGCAGTAAGCAAGGGCAGATTAATATCAGGCGAACCATCCGAAAGAACATTAGTTCAGGAGGGGATCCCTGGAGACTAGCATTTAAACGACGTAAACCCCACAAGCCCCGGTTGGTAATGTTTCTGGACGTCAGCGGTTCCATGGACAAGTATAGCTTTTACCTGTTGCGATTTGTTTATGCCATACAACAAAATTTTCAACAAGTCGAATCTTTTTTGTTCAGTACCAGGTTACATTATATAACCGATATTGTAAAAAGAGGAAAATTCTCAACAAAATTGAAAGAGCTAACTGAAAGGGCAGAAGGATGGTCCAGCGGCACCACCATGGGAGCCTGTTTTCAGGAATTCAACCAGAGATATGCGAAATATGCACTGTCCCGGCAGAGCATAGTGTTAATTCTTAGTGATGGACTTGATACAGGGAACACGGAGTCACTAAAGAAGGAACTGGTATCTAAAAGAACTAAAAAGTTGATTTGGCTGAACCCCCTGAAAGGAACGAAAGGCTTTCAACCCACAGCTAAGGGAATGGCCTCGGCACTACCCCTGGTGGATGTTTTCAGTTCCGCACACAACCTGGAGAGTCTTTTGGAATTGGAAAAACATTTACAAAATGTTCAATAAGTATATCAAGCAATCTCAAAAACTAATTGATGAAGGTAGATCATTCGTCATTGCCGTAGTGATAAACTATAAGAGCCCCATTTCAGGCAAACCGGGGGATAGAGCTATTGTAACTGGGGACGGTGAGCTATGGGGCTGGGTAGCGGGTGGATGTAGTCAATCAATAGTGGTGGAAGAAGCACTAAAAATGATCCGGATCACTCCTGAACCAGATAACTTAGATGATAAAATAATGAAACGTAAGATGACCTGTCATAGTGGTGGAACCTTGGATGTATATTTGGAACCGGTGCGTCCAAAAACACAAATTGTGATATTGGGAAAGTCGGCAATTGCTCAGAGTCTAAAAACGCTCAGTAAAGCGCTTGATTATGAGGTGCTAACTGAGCCTGATGACAATGCCATCAGCCAATCAAGCAATATTTATATGGTGGTGGCAACACAGGGAGACGGTGACGAAGCGGCCCTGGAAAGGGCGTTGCAAGCTAATCCTTCATACCTGGGATTTGTTGCCAGTAGAAAAAAAGCGGATGCTGTTAAGGAAATTCTACTGAGCCAAGGAGTTTCCAAAAAGCAATTAAGCAAAATAAAGGCCCCTGCTGGTTTGGACATTAAAGCCCGTAGTCCGGAGGAAATAGCTCTGAGTATATTGGCAGAAATTGTAATGAGCGTTCGTGAGCAGCACGTGGAAGACCCTGTTGAAAAACTACCTGAACAGGCAATTGATCCAATATGTGGCATGAAGGTAACGGTTGATAATGCGAAATACCTATTTGAACATCAGGATACAGTCTATTACTTCTGTTGTGAGGGATGCAGAACTGCATTTGAACGGGAACCGGAGAAATACCTTGTACGGAGTTAAAAGGGACTACTTTTTACTGCTCCCATTTTTGTTTTTTAGTTTTTCTAAGAAAGATAAATCTTCACTATCCCTGGATTTACTGCGGCCTTTGATTGCAGCTTTTTTGAGTTGAATTAAATCATCCAGATCAATAACATTGATTTTTATGTCATCAACTGTTACTTTTTGGGCTCTTTGAAAGGCGTATTTAAAATCAATATCCAATTTCTTGATTATTTCAATCCTTAAGGGAGGCTGGCCAATACCAATCATCTTAGGTCCCATAAACATGTCTCTTTTGATACTATCTACTGGAATTCCGTAGTCAACACAGGCATTGACCATTTTTGTGGCATTTTCTTCAGTGGCGTTGATATAAATATCGAGATCGTTGGTAGCCCGTATGTGTCCATAAACACCAAGGGCATAGCCCCCAACCAGCAGATATTCTGCTTCATGTTTATTAAGTTCAATAATAAAATCTCTAAAGTGCGAGGGAAGTTTATTATTAGACCTATTCATCTTCTATATAGTAAATCTTTCTTGTCACTGGATAATTTGATACATCAATGTTCATCATGGCATAGTTCGCTATTACCGTTGCGCAAAAAAATTCTAAATTCTGATCCAGTGTTCTGGTTAAAGCCCATGCTACTTCATTGGCTAGATAATCTTCTTTTTCATCGATGTAATATATTGTACGGGTATTCATTGTGTTAATTTAATGAATATAATTTACTAGTAATTTGCCTATTGATAAGGCCTTTCTAGTGGAAAGGATGATCACACTCACTTTTTTCCAGACCGTAGGGAAGGTGGTTTCCAGTCTTTGATAATGATCCTATCTCGGTACATGGTAACTTCCAGTTTTTGTTTTGCCCGCCATTTGAGTTTTTTAATGTACTCCAAAGGAATGGTAACCGTGTAACTCCTTCCTCCCGATGCTTTGGTTAAACTGCGGATTTCTCTTTCTGCTAATGATCTTCTGGCCATAACTGGTCTTACTTAATAAGTCACGTGATTAATAACGTGATTAATCTACTCTTAACAAAGCAGATCAAGGTTTTTTTGAAGAATAAATAATCCGCTCTAGTATTTGAGGAACGAAGCATCAACAAGGCCTTATTTTAACAGAACAATCATTTTATCCGTGAAAAGATGGTTGGCGGCGGGAGGGAAAGCAAGAGTAGGCGCCCACAGCTGTTTCAGAAAATCAACAATTTTGAGGAGCAGCGAACACGAAAATGGTTAAATGGAAACAAGTAGGGTGAAGTCAGCTAATAGGTTAATAAAAACCTGCGTTTTATTTAACTTCGGAATTCCTGTTTGACTTTTATATTTTTGGGCAGCTCCAATGACTGCTTTCGACCGAGGCCGTGTAAAAACTCGGCTTTAAAATGCTCTTAGTTCTCAGGTAAAATCAAAGGAATTTAATGCTGGCGGATCTTTCG
>QIEB01000372.1 GCA_003229495.1 Flammeovirgaceae bacterium | reverse complement strand
TGTTTGAGTATAGAGATCGATTTGGGCAAGTTGTCCGACATGCCCCAACTCACACCCACACCCACACTCAAACTCAGTCTGCAAACATAAGTAGAATTTTAATTTACCAAAAGCTGTATTGAGAAATTGTTACTAACCAAGGTGTATCAGAGTCAATGATTGGTCAATTTTCGAATTGATTCTGTTTGACAACTGATGCCAACAACAGAATTTCCTCAATCCTTTTAAAAGTTATTATTTTTGCACTTATTTGTTTCTTAGACCTATTAAAAAATGCCCTCACTTCAAGCAGCGCTGGAAAAAGCCTTTACCAAACTTAGAAGGAAAAGAGTTTCCCGAGAGCTCTTCTCAAAGAATAATGGCGTGGTACAGCGAGGTGTATTTAAGGGACTAGTTCTTGACGGCAGATCCAATATTTCCCAAGGACCACTAGGTTTGAAAATTTACGGCCTATTCGAGCAGGAGGTGGTAAAGCAGATTGAAAAGCATGCCCCTTATTCATTTGTGGTTAATATTGGGGCAGCGGATGGATACTTTTCATTGGGGATGGTCAAATCCGGTTTGGCAAAACAGTCAATTTGTTTTGAAATCACTCAGAAGGGTAGAGAAGCAATACATAGAAATACCAGAATCAACCAAGTCGAAGACCAGGTTGTGGTTTACGGTAAGGCAGATCAAAATATTAACACTTTCTTGAATCAGGCTAATTACCATCCTGATAGGTCCCTGGTATTGTGTGACATTGAGGGTGGTGAATTTAACCTGTTCACCGATAGGTTTTTTAAGGCTATTCAAGGGGCATTTGTTATAATCGAACTTCATGACCGAATATTTATGGATTCCACAGATCCAAGAAAAAAAATAATAGCCAACATTCCCCCGGGGTATCGTCATGAGATTATTTGTTCAACCCCTCCTAAATGGTCCGGGATTGCTGATATAGAAGCACTCAGTGACAATGATAGAGCACTAGTCACATCAGAAGGAAGAAACCTAATCGGGGAGTGGCTGGTATTAACCCCAAGTGACTGATTTCCATATAGACGCAACCATCTTCGGTTTTGTCGTTGGTATCATATCAAGCGCTCACGCCCAGCCTGCTACTCAAAGCTGATCTTAACCGGCGAATCAAATTTCAACCCCATCAATTCCGAAGCATTGCCTTTATTGATGCCCACTTCCAGTAGTCCCATGCTGTTGAACATTACATAACAATCTCCGCTGCCGGTTTCGTTGATGGAAGAGTTTAGGCGCCTGAATTGCTCTCTGCCTATCAAAATAGTGTAGCTCTGATGCTCACTGAGCCTGCAAAATTCTTCCTTCTTAATATTGGTGATAAGATTCCCATAATGATCTACCCTTAACACATGCCCAATGATTTGCGTTTTATTGGCCCGCATTTGCCGGCCTACCATCTTTTTGTAGTCTTTTATTAGTTTACCAAGTTTTTTAAGGGGTGTTCCTTTGGCCAGTTCAATGGCGGCTGGTGCCAGCACCTCAAGGGCCGGGAATGAGCTTGGATTTTGATGAGGTGGAGGAAGTTCAACTACCATCTGAGGTTCCTTTTCGCTGATAAGTCCCAACAGTCCGTGATCTGTGATCAAAAAGAAATGGTCCTCCAATTGAACGGCTAAATGCGAATCATCCTGGTTGCCAATGGTGTCCACCGCTACCAAATGTATGGTCCCCGGAGGAAATGCTGGAAATGCTGATCGCAGCACAAACGCGCCATGGGCCAGGTCAAAACTTTGTATCTGATGGCTGATATCTACCAGGATCTGGGAGGGAATGCTACTGAGAATAGCGCCCTTCAGGGCACCTACATAGTGGTCACTTTCTCCAAAATCTGAGGTGAGGGTAATTATGGCCATCGGGTGCAGGACGTATCATTTGACTGTCAAAAGTAGGTATTTTTTACTTCTTTTGAATAACTTTGAATAAATAATCAATTATCGTTTGGTAGAAAAAATAATTACACTTGATAATGTTTCCCTGATTGATTTCCTGGGGGTGGAAAACAAAAATATCAAAGAAGTAGCCATCGCTTTTCCGGAAAGCAAGATTATCTCCAGAGGCAACCAAATACGCATAAAAGGAACTCCTCCTGAAATTGTAAAGATCCAAGATATCCTCAATGCTCTTTTAGAACATTACCATCAATATGGGGAAGTAACTCAGGATCATGTGATGGCCTACCTGCAGCAGAAGGACAAACCAATAAAGAAAACCGGCAAGGATGAAGTGCTGATTTATGGTCCCAAGGGTGTGCGGATAGCTCCAAAAACCAAAAACCAAAGAACTCTGGTGAAAGCATCCGGTGATAACGACGTGGTCTTCGCCATTGGCCCTGCAGGTACCGGAAAAACCTATATTTCCGTGGCCCTGGCGGTACAGGCCCTCAAGAACAAATCCGTAAAAAAGATTATCATTACCCGGCCTGCGGTGGAGGCTGGTGAGCATCTGGGGTTTCTGCCAGGCGATCTGCAGGAAAAGATCGATCCTTACCTCAGACCTATTTATGACGCTCTGGACGACATGATCCACTCAGAGAAACTCCAACACTACCTGGACAACCGCGTCATTGAAATTGCTCCCCTGGCCTATATGAGAGGTCGTACGCTTAACCAGGCTTTCATTCTCCTTGACGAAGCCCAAAATACTACCCCTATGCAGTTGAAGATGTTTCTGACCCGTATGGGACCGCAGTCAAAAATGATCGTCAATGGTGACCGTTCTCAAATTGATTTGCCGAAAAATCAGGAATCCGGGTTGATCAATGCTGCCAGGGTACTGAAAGACACTGTTGGAATTGCCTTCGTGGAACTGGATACACGAGATGTGATCAGGCACCGGATCGTGAAAGACATCATTAAAGCCTATGACAAGGCCCAGAACCCTCCTCAGAAATAACCCTTTGATTTGATACTTGCAGATATTAATCTGCTGGTAACTTATTCCACATACCATGCTCAGATGGTTACCCTATCCCTTATTGAGGGCGTCAGGAGCTTTTGCGCTGGGGGTATATGTAGGCTTTGAAACCAATTTCCCGCTCCCAAAACTAGAGTTACTGTGGGTAATGCTTTTTGGGGTTTATTTTTGGTTGACCCTGAAAACCACCAGCGTATATTTCAGGACCTTGAACCCCTGGTTGTCCGCTCTGGGATTGTCAGCAGTTTTCCTTGCGGGGAGTATCAGATCTCAGGGTGAACTCCATATAAGGGACCTCCGGGTGCGCTCTGCAGAATTTTATGAAGCACAAGTACTCGAACCAAGCGAGCATCACCCAAGATACCAACGTACGGTTTTAGCCTTGCAATGGGTCTGGTTGGAGGGCAGGGCCTATCCCGTGAATGACCATATTCAATGGTATCAGTCTCCGCCGGCCGATCGCCGATGGACTTTAGCCCCTGTGGCCATGGCACCTGATCTAAAGCCCCTATGGCCCCCATCAGAGGAGCCCGGCGACGGCCCGGTCCCACAAAATGAAAACAAGCTAAGTTACGGTGACCGGATAATCGTTGCTGGTGCACCCAAAGCTATAGGCAAACCGGCAAACCCCAAAGAATTTAACTATGCTAAATATATGTCCCGGCAGAACATATTTTGGCAACACTGGATAGCTGAATCTGATATTATCAAGATCTCATCTTACCAGGGAGTAAGTATTGATCAACTGAGACATGTGTTAAAAGCACGCCTGCAGCAGGCTATCAACAGCTACCTAAAACCCGGAGTACCTCAAGAAATTACCAGTGCTATGTTACTAGGGGACCGCGGAGTTGTGTCCGATGATCTTGAAGATTCATTCGCCCGTAGCGGGACCATGCATATTTTGGCCGTTTCCGGACTTCATTTGGGTATTTTGTACTGGCTGTTGCTAAAGCTCTTGGGTTCCTGGCGTAATCACTTTATTCTCAAATGGCTTTTTATTCTTATCAGCCTGTTGGCTCTATGGTCATTTACCCTGGTCACTGGCCTGGCTGCTTCAACCCAACGGGCAGCTATTATGTTCTCAATTTTGCTATTGGGAAACACCCTCAGCAAAGAAAGCAGCAGTGTAAATTCCTTGGGCGTATCAGCTTTGATCATTCTTTGGGTGGAGCCCTACCAGATTTATGCCCTGGGGTTTCAGCTTTCTTACACTGCCCTGGCCGGTATACTTTATTTACAGCCAATGATTGCTGGTTGGTGGCAGGTGCAAAGCAGGGTATTGAAGTATTTTTGGGAACTGATCTCGGTAAGCCTGGCTGCCCAGACGGCAGTTTTACCCCTTACTATCTACTACTTCCACCAGTTCCCGGTATACTTCTTGTTATCAAATTTATTGCTAATTCCTTTGGCCTTTGCCATTATAGTGATGGGTATCGTTTTCTTCATTAGCACACTTTTACCTTCGATGATTTTTCTGGTAGCTGC
>QIEB01000006.1 GCA_003229495.1 Flammeovirgaceae bacterium | reverse complement strand
GGCCATTCGATTAATGCAGAAACATCGCATTGGGTGCCTGCCGGTTTTAAATCAAGACCAGAAGTTGGTGGGAGTAGTCACAGAGAAAGATCTACTCCCGGTGGCAGCCTCTTACCTCAAACATTGATTTACTGATCCGGCCCCAGGATATCTTGTATTTCATTCAATACAGCTTCGGGTAACACCATGCCAGCCGCCTGAATTGTCTCGCGCAATTGATTTGGGTTACGGGCGCCAACAATAGCGGAGGTTACTCCTGACCAGCGTAGGACCCACGCTATGGATAACTGGGCCACGGTAATATCAAGTGTTTTGGCCATGGTTTTTAATCGTTCTACTAGATTTAAGTGCTGAGATAACTTTGGTTCATTGAAGTTTGGATCGTTTCTGCGATGATCTTCTACGGGCATGGCAGCCACCCGGTCCCTGTTAATTTTACCTGTAAGCAGGCCTTTATACATGGGGCTGTAGCCTACCACACCAATATTATTCACTTCACAATATGCCCGGAGTTCATTTTCAAACTCTGGGGTAACCATACTATAGGGTGGTTGCAAAGAAACTGGTCTTTGGATCGAATCAATAAGTTTCAACTGTTCAACACTAAAATTGGATACGCCGATATAACGTACTTTTCCTTCTTTCATCAATTCCGTCATGGTTTCCCACCCTTCTTCAATTTGCTCTTCGGGCTCCGGCCAGTGTATCTGGTACAAATCGATCACATCAACATTGAGTCGCATTAGACTATTTTCAACTTCTTTTTTGATGCTTTCTCTGGTTTGGATCTTTACGATATTCCCCTCGCTATCCCAGTTGCGTGCACATTTGGTAGCGATGATTGGTCGATCAGACATTCCCTTCAGGGCTTTACCCACAATTTTTTCTGCATGTCCTAGTCCGTAAACCGCTGCGGTATCAATCCAGTTTATACCACTATCCATTGCTGCGTGAATTGATGCAATGGATTGGGCGTCATCTTGAGGTCCCCAAGAAAATTTCCAGCCCGTTCCTCCCAGTGCAAAGGTCCCCAAACCTATGACGGTCAATTCAAGATCGGAATATCCTAGTTTTCTAGTCTTCATAGTATGCTAATTAATCTTTAATATCTCTGCCGCCCTCCAATGTATGGTCTAATTTAATAAGTTTGGGAAAATTTATATTCACAAGCATCCTCAAATATATTAATGTATTGCTCCATCAGAATGTCACTAAATATGTTTCTATTTAGAAAATTCAAAATTTATGCACTTCTATCTTTGGCCGTTGCCTGTCAAGTGGAACACCCCGAGGAAGGTAGCAGACCCAACATCATATTTATTATGGCCGATGATCTGGGCTACGGAGATGTTGGTGTCTATGGTCAGGAACTAATTAATACGCCACATATTGATCAACTGGCAGCGGCTGGCATGACATTTACTCAATTTTATGCCGGTACTTCGGTATGCGCTCCCTCCAGATCAGTTTTGATGACTGGCTTGCATACGGGACATACACCTATCAGAGGCAATAAGCAATTTGGCTATCAAAATGGCCAGTTACCGCTTCCGGACACTACCATTACTATGGCTCAGTATTTAAAGAATGGTGGTTACCATACAGGTATGATAGGAAAATGGGGGATGGGTGAACCTGGCACTACTGGAGACCCCTTGAAACAGGGTTGGGATTATTTTTACGGCTATACTGATCAGGTACTTGCCCATAACTATTACCCTGAGTACTTATGGAGAAATAGTGAAAAAATAATGCTCAATAATGAGGTCCACTACCTTGATTCTACTCTTTGGCATGATGGGTTGGGCAGCTATTCTACTAAAAAGGAGGATTATAGCCATGATCTGATGGTGGAAGAGGCACTAAAATACATAGAACAAAATCAGAGCCACCCGTTTTTCTTGTACGTACCGCTGACTATTCCCCATGAAAATGGCGAACAAATTGATAGCCTCATATTTGAAGTGCCTGAACAAGGCATCTATGCAGACAAGAATTGGCAGAGAAAGGAAAAAGATTATGCGGCCATGGTTACCAGGATGGATAGAGATGTGGGAAGGATCGTGTCCTATCTGGAAGAGTTGAACTTGCAGGAAAATACTGTGATTTTTTTTACTTCAGATAATGGCCCCATGAAAAATATGTCAACTACTTTTTTCTTTAATAGCAGTGGACCTTTGAGAGGTGCGAAAAGAGATCTTTATGAAGGTGGCATTCGGGAGCCTTTCATTGTTAAATGGCCAGGAAATATTTCTGCGGGAAGCACTTCCGATCATCTGGGAGCTTTCTGGGACATCTTGCCTACACTTTTGGAATTAGCGGAACAGCCGGTACCCAATGGTGTTGATGGCATTTCTTTGTTGCCCACTTTGTTGGGAAAAGGAAATCAAAGTGTGCACGCAAATTTATATTGGGAATTTCACGAAGGAGCGGGCTCCCAGGCCATCAGACAGGGCAAGTGGAAGGCAGTTAAACTCGATGTGAAAGCAGATGCCAATCATCCACTTGAGCTATACGACTTATCCAATGATCTGGGTGAGGAAAACAACCTTGCAGAACAGTATCCTGAAAAAGTAAAAGAGCTGGAAGGTCTGATGCAAGCCGCTCATACACCCTCAACTGATTTTCCATTAGCATTAGATATCACTTATTAAGCCAAAAAAAATATGAAACCTACACATCAAACCCTGACCCAGGCATTAATTATTATCATTTTTACTATTACCCAGGTAGGGGCACAACCTTCAAAGAGGCTGGTGGAAGTCCAGGTTGCACCCACCAAGTCAGACTGGATCTATCAGCTAGGAGATAAAGTTGATTTCGAAGTAAGAATATTAAAAAACGGACAACTGCTAACCGATTGCGAAATACGTTACCAGGTTGGTCTGGAAAAGATGCCTCCGGAAACAGAGGCAAGCCGAAAGCTGAAAGAGGGGAAAACCACCATTAATGGTGGAACCTTGAATCAACCAGGCTTCCTACGTTGTGAGGTTTGGGTAGAGTATCAGGGAGTTACCTTCCATGATTGGGGAACGGCAGCCTTTGCTCCTGAGTTAATTGTGCCTACTGTGAAAATGCCCGAAGACTTTGATCAGTTCTGGTCAGATGCTAAGAAAGAGTTGGAAGAAGTGCCACTTGATGCTAAAGTAACCCTGGTGCCTGAGTTAAGTACAGCGGACGTCAACGTATATCATGTAAATCTCCAAAACATCCGCATGCCTAAGGCTTGGCGTGGTATAAGTCGTTTTTACGGGATGTTGTCGGTTCCAAAGAAGCCCGGAAAGTATCCGGCCATTCTTGGGGTGCCTGGGGCAGGGGTCAGAAGTTATGGCCGGGATGATCGGGCGGCACGGGGGGTAATTGTTTTCAAAATTGGAATCCATGGTATTCCTGTCAATCTACCCAACGAGCTTTATCAATCACTTTCTGCCGGTATATTATCAGGATATTCTACCTATGATCTGGATGACCGGGACCTATACTATTACAAGCGGGTGTATTTGGGATGCGTCAGGGCTATTGACTTTATTTTTTCATTGCCTGAATTTGATGGAGAAACCCTGGCGGTAACTGGAGGCAGTCAGGGAGGAGCTCTTTCGATCATTACCGCTGGCCTGGATAACCGGGTAAAGTATTTGGCAGCATATTATCCTGCATTAAGCGATCTGACTGGTTATTTGCATGGACGGGCAGGCGGATGGCCCCATATGTTTAAGAATTATGATTCGAAAAAACATCCTGACTGGATAGAGAATATTGGATATTTCGATGTGGTTAATTTCGCTAAGAAGTTAACTATGCCTGGCTGGTATTCATGGGGATTCAACGATAATGTGTGCCCTCCAACGTCAATGTATGCTGCCTATAACTCAATCACTGCTCCCAAGGAGCTGCACAAATTTTTGGAAACAGAGCATTGGGCATTTCCCGAACAAAGAGAGCAGGGCAATGCCTGGTTGTTCGAGAAACTAGGGGTAAGTACTGAATGAGCTTATATGCCTTCATGATTGATATATGACACCCAAGCATTCATTGTTAATTATTTCGTAATTTGTTTTCACGCCACTGGTTAGGTGCTTTTATTCAAAGTAAGCCCATATGTTATGAAAAAGAGACTTCTATTGTTTATTTCCTTTATTTTACTTGGTATTAATTCAAAATCGCAGCATGTGGTTTGGCCAGCCGAGAGTATTCGGAAATTAACATCTGAATGGACAGGTGAACGTACACCCGATGGAAGGCCAAAAGTTTCTGATCAGCTGTTGGAGAGACTAAAAGCGCTTTCAATGGAGGAGGTTTGGGGCTCATTGCGTTCCAAAGGATATATGAATCAATTTGAAAACTTTGCAAGCCCTTTCGAAAATGGATGGCAAATTCTACATCCCGAACAGGTAATGACCGGCCGTGTGGTAACTGGGCAGTTTATGCCATTAAGAG